>CAZVPB010000183.1:0-4248 GCA_964628165.1 uncultured Cyanobium sp. | reverse complement strand
GAGCCTGCTCCTGCCGCACAGGAGCAGGCGGCGGCTCCACCACCGCCGTCGCCGGAGGCCTCGGCGGTTCCCGAGGCGCCAGCGGCGTCTGTGGCGCCTCTGCCGGCGGAGCCCCCGCCGGGCTCCCCGCCGGTCGATGAGGACTCGCTGGCCTGGGCGCGCCAGGCCTATGCCCGTCTCAAGGCGGAGCAGCAGGCTCCCCCCGCCCCCGCTGCGGCCGCAGCGCCGGCGGAGCCCGCCGTTCCGCCCGCCCGCGGGAGCGAGCCGTCCGCGCCGGCCACGCCGGCCACGCAGTCGTTGCTGGAGCAGGCCGCCGCCGAGCGGCAGCAGCGCCTGCGGGACCTCGCCGCCTCCGCGCCCACCGAGGCTGCCCCGCCGGAATCGCCGGGGTCGCCCGCCGTCGAGGAGGCCGAGCCGCGGCTGGGCGCCTTCGACGAGGATTTCACCTGGTCTGCGGAGGTGCTGGCCGCCCAGGGGCGCCGACCCGATCAGGTGTCCCTCGAGGAGATCGACTGGCTCGGCCGGCTTCGCCGCGGTCTCGAGAAGACCCGTCGCGGCTTCGTCACCCAGCTGCTCGAGAACCTCGGCGACGATCCCCTCACGCCCGAGGTCCTCGACGACCTGGAATCCACCCTGCTCCGCTCCGATGTCGGTGTCCAGGCCACCGACCTGGTGCTCGATGCCCTCCGCCGCCGCCTCAACGAGGAGGTGGTGGAGCCCGCCGAGGGCATCCGGTTCCTCAAGGAGCAGCTCCGCGGCCTGCTGGAGGCCCCGATCGAGAGCAGCGGCAGCGAACTGCTCGCCCCCCGCAGGGACTGTCTCAATGTCTGGCTGCTGGTGGGGGTGAACGGGGTGGGCAAGACCACCACCCTCGGCAAGCTGGCCCATCTCGCGGTGCGCAGCGGCTACAGCTGCCTGATCGCCGCCGCCGACACCTTCCGGGCCGCGGCCGTCGAGCAGGTCACCATCTGGGGGGAGCGGAGCGGCGTGCCGGTGATCGCCAACCCTTCCTCCAACGCCGACCCCGCCGCCGTCGTCTACGACGCCATCGGTGCGGCCAGGGCCCGCGGCATCGAGCTCGTCCTCGTCGATACGGCCGGCCGGCTGCAGACGAAACACAACCTCATGGAGGAACTCGCCAAGGTCCGCCGCATCATCGGCAAGCTCGCCCCCGAGGCGCACGTGGAGTCGCTGCTCGTCCTCGACGCCAGCCAGGGGCAGAACGGGTTGCGGCAGGCCATGGCCTTCGCCCCGGCCGCCGGGCTCACCGGTGTCGTGCTCACCAAGCTCGACGGCAGTGCCCGGGGCGGGGTCGCCATCGCCGTCGCCCACGAGGCGGGGCTGCCGATCCGCTTTGTGGGGGCGGGCGAGGGCATCCGCGACCTGCGCCCCTTCAGCAGCTTCGAGTTCGTCGAGGCGCTGCTGGCGGAGTAGCCCGCTTGACGGAGGGGTCCCCGCTCATGCATGCTTCCTCAGCCCGGCCAAGGGCTGGTGCGGATGTAGCTCAGTGGTAGAGCATCTCCTTGCCAAGGAGAGGGTCGAGAGTTCGAATCTCTTCATCCGCTTCCCCTCTTCACCATCAGTTCCTGTCCCTCGCTGACACGGAACCCGAGCCGTTCGTAGAAGCCGCGGCAGTTCGTGGTCATCAGGTAGATCCGCTCCGCCCGCCCCACCACCGGAGCCGCGAGAAGACTCTCCACGATGCGGCGTCCCATGCCGCGGCCCGCCTCCGCCTCCGCCACCACCACGTCCCAGAGCACCGCCCGGTAGAGGCCGTCGCTGGTGGCCCTTCCGAATCCCACCAGCCGCTCATCGCGCCAGGCGCTCACCGCCGCGTCGCTGCCCCGCAGCATCCGGCGCAGCTGGCGGCGGCTCCTTCCCCGGGCCCAGAAGCTCTCCCGCTCCAGCAGCATCCCCAGCTGCCCGATGGCGTCCACCGGCCGCAGACCCGGACCGATTCCGAACCGCAGCCGTGCTGCGCCACGGCGATGCCGGATCAGTTCGCAGCCCTCCACCACCCCGGCGCGGTGCATCCTTCACTGCCGATCATCGCCCACCGGCCTCCGGTTCCGGCCGCGTCTGCCCAGAGGCCTTGCCGTGGCTGCCGTCTTGCCCGCTCAGTCGCAGTTCCGCGGTGATAGGGTGTGCCCTTGGTTGGTGTTTTCCCATGCTCAAGCTGCTGCTGGGCGATCCCAATGCCCGCAAGCTGAAGCGATTCCAACCGCTTGTTTCCGATATCAATCTGCTCGAGCAGGACATCGAGCCGCTCTCCGACGACGAGTTGCGCGGACTCACCTCCGAATTCCGTCAGAAACTCGCCAATGCCGCCACCCCTGCGCGGCAAAGGGAGGTGCTCGATGAACTCCTGCCCCAGGCCTTCGCCGTGGTGCGCGAAGCGGGAAAGCGGGTGCTCGGCATGCGCCATTTCGATGTCCAGCTGATCGGCGGCATGGTGCTGCATGAGGGACAGATCGCCGAAATGAAGACGGGCGAGGGCAAGACCCTGGTCGCCACCCTGCCCGCCTACCTCAATGCCCTCACGGGCCGGGGTGTGCATATCGTCACGGTGAACGACTACCTGGCCCGCCGCGATGCGGAATGGATGGGTCAGATCCACCGTTTCCTGGGTCTTTCAGTGGGGCTGATCCAGCAGGACATGAACCCCCAGGAGCGGCGGAGGAACTACGCCTGCGACATCACCTACGCCACCAACTCGGAACTGGGATTCGACTACCTGCGCGACAACATGGCGACCGACATCGCCGAAGTCGTTCAGCGCGAATTTCATTACTGCATCATCGACGAGGTGGATTCCATCCTGGTCGACGAAGCCCGCACACCGCTGATCATCTCGGGACAGATCGAGCGACCCCAGGAAAAGTACCGCCGCGCCGCCGAGATCGCCGAGGAGCTGATCCGCTCTGCTGAGATGGGCAAGGACGGCATCGATCCGGAGGGTGACTACGAGGTCGACGAGAAACAGCGTAATGTCACCCTCACCGATGAGGGGTATGGCAAGGCCGAACAATTGCTGGGCGTCCGGGATCTCTTCAATCCCGACGACCCCTGGGCCCATTTCATCAGCAATGCCCTCAAGGCGAAGGAACTGTTCATCAAGGATGTCAATTACATCGTCCGGGACCAGGAAGCGGTCATCGTCGATGAATTCACCGGCCGCGTGATGCCGGGCCGCCGCTGGAGTGACGGACTCCACCAGGCCATCGAGGCGAAGGAGGGCCTGCCTGTCCAGCCCGAGACCCAGACCCTCGCCAGCATCACCTATCAGAACTTCTTCCTGCTCTACCCGCGTCTGGCCGGCATGACCGGCACCGCCAAGACCGAGGAAGTGGAGTTCGAGAAGACCTACAAGCTCGAGGTCACGGTGGTTCCCACCAACCGCCCCCTCTCCCGCAGCGACTGGTCCGATCAGGTGTACAAGACCGAGACCGGCAAGTGGCGGGCGGTGGCCCAGGAGACCGCCAAGGTGCACAACTCGGGAAGGCCTGTGCTCGTGGGCACCACCAGCGTCGAGAAGTCGGAGCTGCTGGCTTCCCTGCTGGCCGAGCAGCAGATTCCCCACAACCTGCTCAATGCGAAGCCCGAAAACGTGGAGCGGGAGGCGGAGATCGTCGCCCAGGCCGGGCGGGCCGGTGCGGTCACGATCGCCACGAACATGGCGGGCCGGGGCACCGACATCATCCTCGGCGGCAACAGCGACTACATGGCGCGCCTCAAGCTGCGGGAGGTGCTTCTGCCGCGGCTGGTCCGTCCCGAGGAGGGCCACCGCCCTCCCTCACCGCTGCAGCGCAGCGGCGAGGGAGGGGGCGGCTTCGGGCCGGGCTCCGAGGCTCTTCCCCAGGGAGTCGCCGCCCCCCGCGGCCGGAACGCCCTCTACCCCTGCCAGCTCTCCGAGGAGGCCGAAACGGAGCTTTCCTCCCTCGCCCGCCATCTCGTCCGGGAATGGGGTGACCGGGCGCTCTCGGTGCTGGAACTCGAGGACCGCATCGCCCAGGCGGCCGAGAAGGCCCCCACCGACGACGCCGAGATCCGCCGCATGCGGGAGGTGATCGGCAGGGTCCGGGCGGAATACGACAGCGTCGTACGTCAGGAGGAGGAGCAGGTCCGCGCCGCCGGCGGTCTCCACGTCATCGGCACGGAACGGCACGAATCACGGCGGATCGACAACCAGCTGCGGGGTCGCGCCGGCCGCCAGGGAGACCCTGGCAGCACCCGCTTCTTCCTCTCCCT
>CAZVPB010000182.1:0-4266 GCA_964628165.1 uncultured Cyanobium sp. | reverse complement strand
GGGCCGTCAGACCGTCCTGCAGCACCACGACCGTGACACCACGCTGGCTCAGTTCCGCCTCGAGGCCTTGCGGCAAGGGTTCCGTCAGCAGCAGAACGGCACCGGGCCCGCGGCCCCGCTTGCGGTCCAGTTCCTGCAGGAAGAGGGCGGGCTCCCCATCCGGGTGCTCCGTGAGGACTGCCGCCTCCAGGCCATAGCGATGGCTGAAGGCAGCCAGATCGCCACCCACGATCAGAACGGTGCGGCCCTCGAGCCTGCCGGCGGTGGCATGGAAGGCCCGATCGAGTTGGACAAGCTCATCGCTCAGTTCCCTGGAGCGCTGCGCAAAGTCCTGGGCCCGATCGGGGCGCAGTGCCGTGAGCGCGGCGCGGATCCGCTCGGCCTGGCGCGAGGCCGCCTCGAGATCCAGCCAGGGGAGCGTGGCGGCGGCGTGGCGGTGGGCCACACCGGTGGGGCCATGGCGATGGGCAATCTCCCCCGCCCCGGCGGGCAGATCCTCCAGGCCTGCAGGCAGCTCCACCACCCTGCCCTCCGGCAGGGACACCTTCTCCAGCCAGGGCTCCTGAGCGATGCCGTTCACCAGGATCCGATCGGCCCCCTGCATCGCGAGGATCGTCTGCCGCGGCGGCGGCAGCTGACGATCGTGTGCTGCGGCCTGCGTGACCCGTTCCACCCGCACGGCATCACCGCCGATGCGCTGGACCATGAAGCGATGGGCCTCGCTCAGCACCACCAGGCGGGGAGCCGACCGGTCGCCGGCCAGGGACGCGCCGATCTCCTTCCCGGGAGCGTTGGAGGAGGGAGTGCTTTTCCCGCACCCCACCAGAGCCACCCCACTGGTCAGCACCAGCGCCACGCCGGCCGCCACCGCAATGCGGGCGGACCAGCCACAGCGCAGCCTTGCATCCCTCATCGCGGAGCCTCCCCCGCGCCGCGGGACAGCAGGAACTGCGACACCACCGGCCGCAGCCCCACCAGGCCCGCCTGCAGCACCAGCGAGAGCCCGGTGGACACCAGCAGCACGAGGCCGATCTCCGCCGCCACCATCCGCACCATCACGCCGCGGCGGGCCCCCATCCGTCCACAGGTGACGAACTCCTCACGCCGCAGCCGCAGCGACAGGGCATACACCAGCAGCAGGGCCAGCAGCGCCGCCAGGGCCACCAGCAGCAGCACCAGGTTGAACACATTGCGCAGGCGGAAGGTGCTCACCAGCAGTTCCCGCACCGAGGTCTCCGGCCGGAGGGCGATGACCCTCGGAGCGGTGGCACCTTCGTAGCGGCCCCGCAACAGATCCCCGTCGCGCTGTGAACGGGGCAGGGCGATCACCGAGGACACAGGAAAGCTTTCGGGGTCGCCATGGAAGTGGAACGACGCCAGGGTTTCGGCGGTGATCTCGGGCACCTCCGCCAGCTTGGCGTTGGCGGTGACCAGCGTTTTGCTCTTCTCCAGCACCAGATCGGTGGGGGAGGCGGTGGTCAGATCCTGATGGCCATGGCCGAGGCCGCTCATCACCCAGGTGGTCTTCACATCGGTGAAGATCACCTCGTCGTCGGGGGTGCCGCTGGGGCGGAGCACGCCGGCCACCTTCATCCGGATCGGGTAGCTGGCGGCCAGGTCGAAGAGGGTGCGGGGCGAGGTGGTGATCGTGTCGCCCGGCTCCAGGCCCATCGTGCGGGCCACCTCGGCACCGAGAACGCATTCGCCCAGAGTGGCGAACAGCGAACCGCCGGCGGGTCGCAAGTGCCGGAAGGAGAAGTAGTCGAGGCTGGTGCCGATCACCCGCGCCCCCTGGGCCCGGTGGCCGAGCAGCAGCGGAATCGCTTCGGCCAGCCCGCTGCGGCGCACGGCGGTGACATCCGCCTGGCGGAGGGGCTGGCGCGGCAGGGCGCGGAAGTAGAGGCTGCCCACCACCAGATCCAGGTCGCTGCCGTTGCTGCCCAACAGCAGGGGGGTGGAGCGGGCCCGGCGCAGCAGCTGGCGCTCGCTGTCGTTGAGCAGGGCGTTGGTGGCCAGGGGCAGGCCGCCGATCAGGGTGGTGCAGACCACCAGGATGAGGGAGCGGGCCCAGTTGGCCCGCAGATACCGCCAGGCCAGATAGACGCTGTTCAGATCGGGAAGGACCATGGCTCAGGCGGCCTCCAGATCGATCACCCGGTCGTAGGACACCAGGGCGGCACGGTCGTGGGTCACCGCCAGCAGTCCCGCCCGCCGTGATTCCACGTGGTGCTCCAGGGTGCTCTGGATGCGGTCGCGGGTGAGGGGATCGAGGTTGCTGGTGGCCTCGTCGGCCAGCACCAGCACCGGGTCGGTGACCAGGGCGCGGCAGATGAGCACCCGCTGCTTCTCCCCCTGCGAGAGGGTTCGCACCGCCGCCCGCAGGCGATCGGCCAGGCCCACCGCGGTCGCCAGCGCCACCGCCCGCTGCCGCACCTCCGGGGTGATCCGCAGGCGGGGGGAGAGACGGAACGGGAAGAGGATGTTGCCGAACACATCGAGGTAGTCGATCAGGCAGAAGTCCTGGAAGATGAAGCCGATGCGCTCCAGGCGGAGATCACGGCGGAGGCCTTCGCTCAGGGTGTCGATGCGCTCCCCCTCCCAGCACACCTCGCCCGCCTCGGGCCGGTGGATGCCGGCGATCAGGTTCAGCAGGGTCGTCTTGCCGCAGCCGCTGCGGCCGATCAGGGCCACCTTCTCCCCCGGCGCGATCTCGAGCTGCTCCAGCGCGAGGCGGAAACCGCTGGAGGGGAACGAATGGCTCAACTGACGGAGCCTCAGCAGGGGAGTTTCCGCAGGAGGACCCCAGGCGGTCGGCGCGGAGCCGGTCACTGCAGGCGACCCTCGTCGAGAATCCGCAGCTCGCCGATCTTCCACACCTCGCCGGCAGGGGTGAGGGCGAGGCGGGCCACGTAGCGGTTGCTGCGCTGGTGGGTATGCCCCCAGTGGCTCACCGTGCCGTTGGCGGTCCACTCCACCCGGTAGGTGGGTGGGGCGCCCCAGCCGGGCCAGCCGAGGCGGCGGATCGAATCCACGGACACCGAGCCGATCCGCGCCACGGCCCCGCCATCGGCGCGGGAGGTGAGGGAACGCCGCTGCTGCAGATACACCTCCGAGAGCAGGTCGCGTTGAAGACTCAGGGCCAGCCGGTCGTAGACGCGATCCTCCTGGCGGAATTCCATGGCGCGGTACACGTTGGCCAGCAGCTGCTCGATCAGGGCGGCGGCGCGGGCATCGCCCATCAGCCAGCCGCCGCCGGCCATGGGTGTCTCCCGCAGGGCGAGGGCGAACAGCAGCAGACAGAGGGAGGAACCACCGATCAGCAGCCCCCTGGAGCCTCCAGGAGTTTGCGGCACCGGCTTGCCCCGGCGGTTCGCCACCACCAGCAGGATCGTGGCGGTCAGCACGCCAAGGGCCGCCAGGGCCAGTGGAACCGACCCGCCGGAACCGCGGCGCACGGGGTCGATGCGGGCGTCGGGCTGCTCCCTCAGCACGTTCTCCCACACCAGCGTCGGGGAGTCCGCCGTGAGCACGTAAGGGAAGGGGCCGGCGGGGTCGGTGGCCTGGGCGGTGATCGAGGGGATGCGCTCGGAGAAGAGGTCCCAGCTCACCTCCACCTTCCGGGCCATCGCCTCGGTGGGGAAGGAAAGAGAGACCCCCAGCAGCGTGGAGAAGGCCTTGTGTTCCGAGGAGCGGGGCTTGAGCTGGAACACCCCCTTGGCATCCACCGTCAGAAAGTTCACCTCCGCCACATCCCCCTGCCGGGGAGTGCCATCGATGCGGGTGCGGGGTCGGGCGGCGAGTCCGCGGACCCCGGCTGCTCCATCCTGCGCTGCGAAGAACGCGCGGGTGCGCGCGACGATGCGGTCGAGCTGGGCGTCGTCGAGCACCTGGTTCCCCGTCAGCTCGATGCCCAGCAGGGGAGCCAGGTCGAGCAGGCGCACCACCACTTCATGGCGCACCTCGAACGGCTCCACGGTCACGTAGGAGGTGAGCGAGGAGGCGTGGGCGCGTTTGAGATTCGGATTTCGAAACCTGGACCGCCAGGGGTCGGCCCAGTTGAGATCGAGGGTTTCCGGCCGGGAGAGATACCAGTAGTTGGTGATCGGCAGGTCCTCGTGGAACACGATGAAGCCGATGTTGGTGGCGGCCCGCTCCTGGCCCCTTTCCAGGGGCGGGCGGAGAATCACGCCCCCGGGGCGGCTGCCGAGGGGGTAGGAGAGGCGCACGAAGGTGACCAGGGGGCTCACCTCGGGAAGGGTGAGGGGC
>CAZVPB010000181.1:0-4281 GCA_964628165.1 uncultured Cyanobium sp. | reverse complement strand
CGGCCTCGATGACATCGACTATTCCGCCGGCAAGGCCCTGCAGCAACTGCGCAGGCAACTTCATCCCCGCGGCATCCGCACGGCTCTGGTGACGGGCTCGAAAACGATCGTGGGCCAGATTCACCGTTTCGGGTTCGGCATCGATGCCGGAACGGAGAGTGTAGGCAGCTTCTCCACGGTCAAGAAGGCCATCCACGCCCTGCAGCAGCAAGCTGAACCGATGGCCCCTGATGACGACGGTCGCGGATCGGATCCACCGGCTCAGACCGATCCTGCAACTGGGTCTCCGCACAGGTCTGGCTCTTGCGCTGGCCTACTGGATTGCGCTTTCCATGAACTGGGCCAAGCCGGTCTGGGCCGGTTTCTCCGTGGCCACGGTGAGCCTCGACACCACCGGGGCCTCCCTGGAGCGCGGTCTGCTGCGGGTGTGGGGCACCGTGATCGGCGCCGTGGCCGGCCTCCTGCTGATCGCCCTCTTCCCGCAGGAACGGTGGGCCTTCATCACCTGGCTGAGTGTGTGGTGCGGCTTCTCCTGTTACCGGATGCTGGAGGGGCACGCCCCCTACGTGTGGCTGATCGCCAGCTTCACCTGCCCGGTGGTGGCCATCATCGGCGGACCGCCGGATGGCACGCGCGATTTCTCGATCGCGATCGAGCGGCTGCAGGAGACCACGGCCGGAGTGGTGGCCTTTTCCCTGGTGGCCACCGTGCTCACGCCGGGCAGCGCCCGCCAGCGGTTCGAGGAGGCCGTGACCACCCTGATGCAGGACTGCCGCAGCCTCTGGTCGGATGTCCTCCAGGACAGGCCACCCTCCCAACTCCGCCAGCGTCGGGACCGCATCCGGGCAAGCCTGGCCGCGTTCGGCACGCTTCTCGATGCGGCTGCCCAGGAGAGTGGCTCCCTTCTGCAGCGGAAGTCCCCATGGCAGCGCAGCTCTGCCCTGGTGCGACGGCTGGTGGAGGACCTGGAGCGGGCCCGCAATGCGGTGCACTCCATCCCCGACCACCACCGGCATCTGCTGGACGACGGGCTGGCCAGCCTTGACGCGATGGTTCCTGCCCGGCTGCAGTGGCTGGAGCGTCAGGCAAAAGGCGGCCACCAGGTAAACGAACCACCCGAGGACCTGCTGCGGGATTGTGTGATCAACGGGCCGCCACCGGAGGGGCTGGAGCCCACGGAAGTTGCCCTGCTGCGGCTGGGGTTCGAGGAGCTGAGGGGGCTGGATCGGCGCACCATCGCCCTGCTGAGCCACTGGGCCCGGGTGGGGGCCGAGGCGCTCCCGGCGTGGTGGCGTCCCGGCCCGTCGGCCGCACCGGACCCCTGGCGATTCGATCCCGATCATCTGCTGGGTGCCTGGCAGGCGGCGCTGGCCGTGTGGATCGGTTCCCTCCTCTGGATCTTCCTGCCGGCCCTGCCCGACGGACCTCTGGTGGTGGCCTTCCTGGCGGCGTTCGCCACCGTGCTGGCTGGGGCGCCAGGGGTATCGGCGGCACGGTTCATCCCCACCGTGCTGCTGGCCTTCGTGGTGGCCACCCTGGTGTACATCCTGGTGTTTCCTCGCCTGGAGGGTTTTTTCGGGCTTGCCGTTCTGCTGGTGGTGATTTCCCTCTTCTATCACCTGTTGTTCGCCACTAAACCGCTGGTGCGTGTCATCGGCATCGTGGTGGTGGTGATCGTTCTGGGCATCACGAACCTGCAGACCTACAGCTTTGTTTCCATCATCAACCTCACACTCAGCTGCCTGCTGGCGTTTGCGATCCTGCTGTTCACCCCGGAGATCCCCTTCTCTTCGAGAGCGGAAAAGGTGTGGCTACGGCAGTACAAAAGATTCCGGCGGAGCGTCGCCGCCCTGCTGCATTCCCCCCGGCCGGGTGGCTGGCAGCAGGGCTGGAGGCGGTTTCACCTCTCGGAGGTGGAGCGCCTGCCTGCCCGCCTCAGCGCCACGGCCCTGCGCCTCGAGCCCGCGGATCTCGGCTGCCGTCCTGATCAGGTCGTCGAGCTTCTCGAACGGATCGAGATCCTCTCTCTCTGGCTGCGGCGTCGCGAGAGCCCGGCGGGCATCTCCGACCCCATGGAGGAGAAGGGGATCGAGCTCCAGGTGCGGCACAATCTGCAACGTCTGGCTGACGCGGAGGCCGCGATCGATTGGGAACCATGGCGTCAACCACGCTTTTCCTGGTTCTGAGCCGGCACCCTCCCCGGGAACTCGAATTCAGGGGGATCTACCTGCCGCCCCTGCTGCCGGCCACAGTTTTGGGGCTTCTCGCCGCCTGGCTCACGGCCCAGCAACTGAGCCGCATGGGCCTCGCCCGGCACTTCGAGCAGCCGCTGCTGGCTTTCCTCGCCTTCACCCTGATCTACACGGTGGTGTTCGCCACGGTGCTGTTTCCCTCCTGATGCCCCAACGCCCCCGCCTCCGTCGTCTGCTGCCCACCGGCCTGGTGGTGGGAATCGCCGTGGCCCTGGTGGGTGCCAAGACCTGGCAGTACATCCGCAACCCCTGGACCCGAGATGGCCAGGTGAGGGCCTACGTGGTGCGGATCACCACCCGGGTGTCGGGCCCGATCATCCGACTGCCGATCCGGGACAACCAGGCGGTGAAGAAGGGAGACCTGCTGTTCGAGATCGATCCCAGCACCTTCGATGCCAGGGTCAGGCAGGCGAAGGCCGACCTGAACAATGCCCGCGACACGGTCAGCTCCCTCACCCAGCAGGTGGAGGTGGCCCGTGCCAACGTGAGGCAGGCGGAATCGGTGATCCGCAAGGAAAAATCCGCCCTTGCCGGCCTTCGGGCAAGGCTCGCGGACAGCACCACGAACTTCAGACGCGCCGTGGAACTGATCCGATCCGGAGCGATCACCCGGCAGGAGTACGACACCCAGAACGCCAACTATCTCGTGGCCCAGGCCAATGTGGAGGAGGCGGAGGCGGCCGTGCTCGAGTCGGAGTCTGCCCTGCTGCAGTCCCGCGCCTCCCTGCAGCAGGCGATCGCCACCCTGGGCGAGCCGGGAGAACAGAACGCCCGCATCCAGGCGGCGACGTCGGCCCTCCGCAGTGCCCAGCTCGATCTGTCCTTCACCAGAGTGCGCGCGCCGATCGATGGGTTCGTGACCAACCTGAATCTCCAGCTGGGCAGCCAGACGGTGGCGAACCAGCCGGCCCTGGCCCTGGTGGATCGCGGCAGTTACTGGGTCGAGGCCTACATCCGGGAAACCTGGGTGGGCCGGATCACCCCGGGGGACGAAGCCGTGGTGACGCTGATGAGCTACCCGCACCAGCCCCTGCAGGGCAGGGTGGAGAGCATCGGCTGGGGGATCGCCAAGGACAACGGCACCACGGGGGAAAACCTTCTCCCGAATGTGAACCCCACCTTCGAGTGGATCCGGCTCGCGCAGCGCATCCCGGTGCGGATCGAGGTGGAGGACCTGCCGCCGGGGGTGGTGCTGCGGCTCGGCAGCACGGCCTCGGTGCTGGTGCGCACTGGCACGGCGGGCAAGGAGGGGCGATGAGCCTCAGGCAGGGGGCGGCTCATCGTCAGAGCGCATGGGAAGCTTTTCCAGCTCCAGTCGCGGCACGCCCACGGAGATGCCAGCCGCGTCGAGGGCGTGCTTGAGCCGGCGCCGGTATTCGCGGCCTACGGCCCATTGCTGCAGCGGCCTCACACGAATGATCATGCGGATCAGGATGCCGTGGTGGGTGATCTCATCGATTCCGAGGATC
This sequence comes from uncultured Cyanobium sp., assembly GCA_964628165.1. GTDB lineage: Bacteria > Cyanobacteriota > Cyanobacteriia > PCC-6307 > Cyanobiaceae > Cyanobium. The sequence goes on along the minus strand of CAZVPB010000181.1, from coordinate 560 downwards.
TCCGGGGCCTCCAGGATTTCAGTGCTCCAGCTGGGATCGGCGAAGAGTTCCCGGGCGACCTCATCCATGATCGCCATCACACGATCGGGATCCTCGGCGATCCCCACTTCGATCGCATAATTCACTCGAGACCAGTTGCTGGAGAGGTTGCGCACCGTTCCGATCGATCCGTTGGGAATGGTGATCAGCTCGCCGTCGAGATTGCGCAACTGGGTGACCCGCAGACCCACCTGCTCCACCAACCCTCCCTGATCCCCGATGATCACCACGTCGCCCACGGCGTACTGGTCCTCCAGCAGGATCAGGAAGCCGCCGATCAGATCCTTGAGCAGGTTCTGCGACGCGAGCGAGAGGGCGAAACTGAGAAAGCCCAGGAAGATCGCCACTGCCTGCGTCACCGCCCCCAGCCTCTGCAGGTGGTAGATGACCACCATGCCGAGCAGCAGGTAGATGCCCACCCGCACCCACCCCTTCAGGGCCCGGGCCAGGGTGGGGGCCCGCAGCTGCAGGCGCTCCTCCGCCTGGGCCGCCGTCCAGTGGCGCACGTAGAGGTCACAGAG
>CAZVPB010000180.1:0-4331 GCA_964628165.1 uncultured Cyanobium sp. | reverse complement strand
CTCCAGCCGCGTCTTCGACACGTCCGGCTCGAAGCGCTGGGCGAGGGTCTCCCATGGGCTGCGGGGTTCGGCGAGCTGGCGGGCCTGCTCGCGGCGGAGGGCCACCATCTCTGCGAGGGCCGGCGCGAAGAGGCCGAACTCCGAGCGGCGGCGGGCCTCCTGCCAGAGGGCGTAGCCGCGGGCCTGGGCGAGGGCGAGGCGGCTCACCAGCTCGGGATCGAGGCGCCGCTGCCGCTCCAGTTCCTGCCGCAGCAGGGCCAGGTTGCGCCGGGCGTGGGGATCCCCGTCGCCGCCGCCGTCGCCCCCCTCGCCGGCGGCGGCCAGTTCCGCCTCGGCCGCCGCCAGCAGCTCGCCGTACTCCGCCGCGGTCTGCCGCCGGTGCAGCTGGCGGGAGAGCAGGGCCAGCTGCTCGCCGCGCCAGTCGGAGCCCCCGGCGGGCATCACGGTGTTCTGGTCGTAGTAGAGGGCGCTGTGGATCGATCCCAGCAGCCGGGTCTCGCGCAGGTAGGCGAGCAGGCCCTGCCGGGCCGGGAGAGGGGACATCGCAGCCGCCATCCGAAAGTGGAGCCACTCTGGAGACGCATCCTCCGGTGCCGCGAGCCCTCCTCGCCATGCCCCGCCTGCCCGGGCTGCTGGCCCCCGCCGCTGCCGCCGCGGCGATGGCGGCGGGTCTGGCTCCCGCCTGGGCAACCAGCCTGGAGGCCATCCACGAGCTGGAGGGGCTGATCAACGCCAGCGGCACCGAGACGGTTTTCTCGACGGTCTGTCCGCCGAACCACGCCGCCTACTACGAGAACGACGGGCAGGGCATCGACCGCCTGGTGGTGTGCGCGAACCGGGTGGATCTCGCCGATCCCGCCGCGGTGTGGGAGGTGATGGCCCACGAGGCCACCCACGTCATGCAGGCCTGCCGCGGCGGCCACATCCTTCCCGATGCCGCCATGTCCTCCACCTACCGGCAGCTGCGGCGGAGCGCTCCTCTCAACGCCAAGCTGCTGGATGACGGCTACCGCCGCGCCGACGTGCGGCTGGAGGCGGAGGCCTTCTGGATGGAGCTGCAGCCCCCCGCCACCGTGCTGGCCCACTTCCGCCAGGCCTGCCGGCGCTACCTCCAGGGGGGACGGCCACGCCGCCTTCCGTAGCCTGGGCGCCGTTCACCGCGAACGGGGAGAGATGAGCCTGCGACGACCGGTCCTCGCCACGGCGCTGCTGGGGCCCCTGCTGCTGGCGGCACCGCTGGTGGCCCAGCCGGCCCAGCCTCCCGCCGGCGGGGAGACCGGCGGGGCAGCACCCGCCGGCGGGCTCACGCCGCGGGAGGAGCAGGTGCTCAAGCGGATCCAGGAGCTCAAGAGTTCCGCCTGGCGGTCCTTCGGGGCCTGCCGCTACGACTGGGCCAGCTGGCGGCTGAGCGGCGGCGGCGTGCGGGTCACCCTCACCGAGTGCGGCACCCCGCCGGTCCGCAGCGGCGTCGCCGTCCACTGCGACACCCTCAAGGTGGCCCGCCGCTCCGGCGAGAACAGCTGGGAGGAATGGCGGCTGCCCCTCTCGATTCAGGAGTCGAAGGATCTCGGGGGCGAGGACCGGATGGTGGCGGCCCTCTGCGCCAATCTCGCCACCCCGGCGGAGGCCACCGCGAAACCCGCCGGGGCGAAACCGGCCGCCAAGCCCGCCGGAGAGAAACCCGCCGCCAAGCCTGCGGAAGCGAAACCCTCCGCCAAGCCCTCCACCCCCGCGGCTCCTCAGACCCAGTGAAGCTCCATCGGCAGGGACTCCTCGAGGGTGTGCTTCACCGGGCAGCCCTCGGCGGCCCGCTGCAGCAGCCGGCGCTCCCTCTCGGTCAGCCCCCGCGGCAGGGTGATCCACACCTCGAGGCGGGCGATGCGCCGCTGCCCGGAGGCGGCCATCGTCTTCTCCACCCGGGCGCTTGTGCCCTCGAGGCCGATGCCGTGGCGTTCGGCGGTGATGCCCATCACCGTGAGGATGCAGCTGGCCAGGGCCGTGCCCACCAGATCGGTGGGGGAGAACCCCTCCCCCTTGCCGTGGTTGTCGGGCGGGGCGTCGGTGAGCAGTTCCATGCCCGAGCCGCCGTGCTCGGCGCGGCAGCGCAGACCGCCCTCGTAGCGGCAGGTGACCGTGGTCATCGTGCGTGAATCGCCACCTAGGTTGACCCCATCGTGGCGGGGCAGGGGATGGATTCGACCGCGTCGGTGGCCGGCCTGTCGCGTGCCATCCAGCTCTCGGTGGCGCCGGTGTTCCTGCTCACCGGCATCGCCGGGCTGCTCAACATCTTCACGGGCCGCCTGGCCCGGATCATCGACCGCGCCCGCGCCCTGCAGCAGGCCCAGGAACGGGTGGAGCCGGCCCTGGCGGGCACCCTGGAGAGGGCGCTGGCGGTGCAGAAGCGCCGCACCTTTCTGATCAACCGCGCCATCCTCTGCACCGGCTTCACCGCCCTGCTGGTGGCGGGGGTGGTGGCGGTGCTGTTCATCAGCGCGGTGGCGGCCCTGGATCTGGCGGTGATCGTCGTGCCGGTGTTCGTGCTGGCGATGGTGTCGCTGATCGTGGGCCTGCTGCTCTTCCTGATGGAGGTGCAGCTGGCGATCCGCCAGAACCCGCGGCGGTATTACTGATCCTCAGACTCTGCAGTGGTCCCTGGAGCCGCTGGCCGAGGGGAGTTCCCGTCTGCGACAAAGCTCCTCGAGGGGCGGCCGGCCGGTGAGGCGAAGACGCGCGGCCGCCCACAGCCGGTAGACCAGATCGGCCAGGGGCCGCAGCAGCGGCCAGCGGCTGGGGGCATAGAGCCAGCCCAGGCCGATCTCGGCGTAGGCCCGGCGGAACACCTCCACGTCCTTCACGACGCTGCCATCGGCCTCGAGGGCATGGATGCGGCCCATCGCCTCGCGGTAGGTGACTCCCCCGTGGGCGGCGGGGTCGTAGGCGGGGTCGTTGATGTCCACGAAGGCCAGCCGCGGCGAACCGCCATGGAGCCGCAGGTCCCGTCGGCGCAGGAAGTTCACCTCCCGCAGGCAGAGGGGGCAGCCGCCGTCGTAGAGGATTGTCAGCATGGGCGGATGCTAGGGAGGGCGCCCTTCCGGCCGGGAGATCGATGCTGCGCCAGAGCCTGCATGAGCTGAGCCTCGCCACCTCCGGCGAGGGCTTCACCGACATCACCACCGCCCTCGACCGCGAGATCACCGCCAGCGGCCTGCGGCTGGGCCTGGCCCACCTCACCTGCCTGCACACCAGCTGCAGCCTCACCATCAACGAGAACGCCGATCCGCGGGTGCTGGCGGACCTCACCGCCTACCTGCGGGCCCTGGTGCCGCAGGAGGGGGTGCGGCCCCTCAGCGGCACCGGCGAGCTGCGCCGCTGGGTGCACGACGACGAGGGGGCCGACGACATGCCCGCCCATGTGCGCACCGCCCTCACCACCACCACCCTCTCGCTGCCCTTCCGCCAGGGCCGGCTGGTGCTGGGCACCTGGCAGGCGGTGTATCTCTGGGAGCACCGGGCCCGCCCCCACCAGCGGCGCCTCAGCCTCCACCTGCTGGGTGAATGAAGGACTGGTCCCGCGACCGTATGGCCGGCGTCGCCCTGCTGCTGGCGCTGGGGGCCGCCCTGGTGGCGGCCACCTGGCTGGTGGCCCGCGCGTCGATGCAGAGCCGCATCGCGGCGCAGGAGCGGGAGATCGCCTTTCTGCGCTCCACCCGTGACATCGACATCCCCCGGCTGCTGGAGGAGTTCGGCACCTTCGTGGGCAGTGCCAACGCCCGCCTCGAACTGGAGAAGCTGCAGGCCGAGCACACGAAGCTCGAGAAGGAGCTGGAGCAGGCCCGCGCCAGCCTGGCGGAGCTGCGCAGGGAGCGCCGCCTGGAGGAGCAGTTCAGCCTGCAGGTGGGCCAGAGCCGCACGATCCTCAACGGCACCGTCGTGGTGGGCCTGGTGGGTCTCGGCCCCAGCTACGCCGACGTGTCCTTCGCGGGGTCGCCGGAGAACAACTGGCGGGTGGGGGAATACCGCGACGTGAACCTGGGCGGCAGCCGCTACCGGGTGCTGCTGGAGGCGATCCCGGCCGCGGAACCCCGCGCCGCCACCTTCCGGGTCGACACCCTGCCGGCTGACGCACCCGAAGCCGCCGGCCCCACCCCCTAGGGTGCCGCCCGACGTTGATTCAGGAGATGCATCCATGGCCCAGCCCCTCAGCCCTGCCGAGATCGAGGCCCTGCCCACCACGCTGCCGGCCTGGAGCGTGAAGGAGGGCAAGCTGCACCGCACCCTCACCTTCGGTGATTTCTCCGAGGCCTTCGGCTTCATGGCCCGGGTGGCCCTGG
>CAZVPB010000179.1:1513-4377 GCA_964628165.1 uncultured Cyanobium sp. | reverse complement strand
CGTGGAGACCCAGGCCGAGTCCGCCACCGCCGAGGACTGGCCAGGCGACGAGGACTTCACGCCGCAACGCTGGCAGCGCGGCGATTCACGCCCCCAGCCGGCCGTGCCAGAGCCGCCGCCTGCATCGGGGCCGCTCCGCGGCGGCCGCCGGCTGCCGCGATCCAGCCGCCGCCGCTGACTAGCCTGGGCGTCGACATCCCGAAGCAGCCGCGAGGATCCATGAGCATGCTGGTGGTGGTGGGCTTCCCCACCGTTGAAGAGGCTGAGGAGGTCCGGCGCGAACTCGTGGACATCCAGAAGGAGCAGCTGATCTCCCTCGAGGATGCGGTGGTGGTGGAGCACGACAGCGAGGGCAAGGTGCACCTGCGCCAGTCGCTCAATCTCACCGCCGCCGGTGCCCTCGGCGGAGGCTTCTGGGGCAGCCTGGTGGGCCTTCTGTTCCTCAATCCGCTGCTCGGAGCGGCGGTGGGCGCCGGCATCGGCGCCGCCTCGGGCTCCCTCTCCGACATCGGCATCAACGACGGCTTCATGCGGGAACTGGGGGAGACGCTCCAGCCCGGCAGCGCCGCCCTCTGTCTGCTGCTGCGGGATTCGACCCCCGACCGGGTGATCGAGCGGCTGAGGCGTCACGCCCCCAACGCCAGGCTGCTGCGCACCAGCCTCAGCCACACCGACGAGGACCGGCTGCGGGTCATGCTCGAGAAGGCCCGCAGGGAAGCCGAAGCCCTGCGGCTTTCCTGAGCCGGGCACTCACCTGGAGGGCGGAGCCCCGCTGGCGGAGCTCCCGGTTCACCGGCTTGACCAGCTCACTGGGAATCTCGGCGGCCATCTCCTCCACCGCCGTGTCACAGACGGAACCCGAGGCCTGCTGCAGCGCCGTCAGGAGGTCGGCCCAGAGCCCCACCAGCTGATGGCGCAGCCGCGGCTCCTGCTGCTGCTGCTCCAGGCGGGCGCCACAGCCCCTGCGGTGCCAGAGCGGCCTTGCGGGCTGGGCGGGATGCCGGTGGCGGGCCAGTCCGGCGGCGAGGGCGGCGGCGGTGGGTTCTCCGGTGGGTTCCCGCAGGCCGGCCTCGGAGAGCCTGCGGGCGATGTGGGTGGCGGGCAGGCCCTGGGCGCGGCCGAGTTCGGCGAGGCTCACCCATTCGGTGGTGCCCTCGCGGCCGCTGGTTGGGATCTGCATGGCGGAGCGGTGATCTCCGCGCATGCTGGTCACATCACGCCGGGGGGCAATCCGTCAAGGCCCAAAAGCAAGGATCCGCAACCGATTTCATGAATCTTTCTGAAGTTCTGTCGGGGTTGCCGGACCGAGCCATCGCTCCAGTTCCGGCGAGAACACCTCCCGGATGACCGTCAGTTCGCGGCCGCCCCGGAAGAAGCGGTAGTGGCGGCTCCAGAAGGGCCCCGCCGCCCCGAAGCGCCGCTCCAGCCAGCCGGCCCCCACCCTGGCCAGGCCATCCACCTCCCGGAAGAGTTCGGTGCGCCCCTCGGTGAGGCTGTGCCAGATCGGCCGGCGGCGGTCCCGCAGGTGGGTCTCGGCCTCGTCGCGGTTCCACCAGCTCTCCGCCCATCCCAGGGTGCGGCCGCCGCAGTTCAGCCACACCTGACGCCGCAGCAGGGGCGGCTCCAGTTCCGCCACCTCGGTCGGCGCCCCCGCCGTGGTTTCCGGCTCGGCGGCCATGGCGATCAGTTCCACCTCCACCGGCGCGCCCACCAGCAGGCGGAGGTGACGGGTGGGACTGCCGTCGCCGAGCAGGAAGAGCTTCCAGGCGCCGCTCAGCTGGGGCCCCGCGCTGCCGGCGGCCACGGCGGCGAAGGGGGCCTGCCACAGGGATGCGGGGGAAGGCAGCGGCCGCTGGGCGCTGGCGGTGGCCGTGAGGCTGGTGATGGCGGCGGCGCGGTGGGCCGCCACCCTAGGGAGAGCGGCTGGTGCCCGCGTCGTCGGGCCGACTCCTCAGGGACCGCTGCCGATCGAGAGGCGCCGCACCTGGCCGGCCCGCTCGATGAGCACACCGTCGCCCTCGGCGGAGCGGAGACGCCAGCCGCTGGCGCCGATCGACTCGCCGACCCCGACGTTGCTGGTGGAACCGCCCACCTGGAAGATGGCGGAGCCCGCCTTGCCCGGCGCCGCCACCACCCCGAGGAGCTGGGGCGCCGGCCCGGCGGCGGCAATCTGGGGGGCGGCCGCAGGCGCCGGTTGGGCCAGCTGGGGACTCACCGGCACCTGCAGCACCGGCATGGGCTCACTGGCGGGAAGCTGATCGAGCTGTGCCATCCAGGGCTCCTCCGGCGGCGGCGGCGGCAGATCGTCGCCGGGGCGGATCCCCTGGGCGTTGCCGCCGGCCATCGGCGCGGGGGGGGGCAGGGTGGCCACGCTGGGCGCTCCGTCGTCGGCCGGGCCGGCGCGGTCGGGCCCGAGTTCCCGCAGCCGCTCCATCATCAGCAGGTTTCTCTCCTGGCGGAGGGTCTGCTGCATGCGGTTCCAGTGGCCCAGGTACAGCGCCGAACTGGCGGCGCTCACCATGCACACCCCCCCCAGCACGCTGAAGAGCAGCAGCTGCTGGTCGCGGCGCGGCCGCTCCGGGGCGGTGGTCGCCCTGGCGATGCCGCTGCCCGCCGCGGCGACGTCCGGTCCTGCCGGCGGGGTGGAAGCGCCGGCGGCTTCCGTCCCAGGCGACTCCCCCCCGGGCGGGGCGTCCACGTCGATGGTGGGCTCCGGCTCGAAGATCCGGTTCATCATCTGCTCGGCCCGCAGATCCCAGTAGGCACGGGAGGTGGGCAGACCGCGCAGGGATTTCACCGGTGCGTCTCGCTTTGGGACGAGCCGGAGTGTAATGGTGTCGCATGGCTCTGGGCCAGTCCGGCCG
>CAZVPB010000179.1:0-1413 GCA_964628165.1 uncultured Cyanobium sp. | reverse complement strand
TCCGGCCGCATCGAGCCGCATCCTCATCAAGCCCATCGACGGGTTGATTCGCCGACCCTGATAGCGTTCGGAACTGATCTGATTAGGCGATTCTTCCCGTGAGTGACACCTTGATCGTCTTCAAGGCGAATATCGGCTTCCAGGACAGTCCGCTCGTGAAGGAACACGGTCTGGCTCCCGGCATCGAGGTCCAGGAGGTCTCGTTCTCGCTTGCCTCGCTCACCGCCAACCGGCCTCTGGTGGTGACCATGAAGCTGGTGGATATTCACGGTCTCCCTCTTTTTGTCGAGCAGCTTCTCTCCCGAGCCCCGATCAGTGCTGAACTGGATTTCTACGACCGCAGGAGACTCGAGGAATCCTCAGCCGGAGCCAAGGGGATCAAAGTTGGCGAGAAGACCTACAAGTACTCCATCTTTCTCTCGGTCTCCTCAGCCAGCTGGCGGGTCGTTGATTCGGAGTTCTCCGCCCACGAGCATGCCCCGGGCGGGGTGCTCAGCCTCACGCTGTCGGTGGCGGAGGGACACATCTACAGCTTCGTCTATGACGACAAGGGGGGCCACTCTTCCCATGCCACCGGCTGGGGCAGCCGCAACTAGATCCTCTCCACTGCGTTGCCGGTTGTCTGGGGCCGGGCCGACCCTGCATCCCGCCGCTGGGCCAGCTCCAGCCAGAGCAGCAGCGCGGTCACGTCGGCGGGGCTCACCCCGGGGGTGCGGGCGGCCTGGCCGAGGGTGAGGGGCCGGGTCGCCGCCAGCTTCTCGCGGGCCTCGGCGGAGAGGGTGGCGATGGCGGCGTAGTCCACCCCGGCCGGAATCGGCCGGCCCTCCTGGCGGCGGTTGCGGTCGATCTGCTGCTGCTGGCGGGCCAGATAGCCGCTGTACTTGATGTCGATCTCCGCCGCCTCGCGCACCTCCCGCTCCAGACCGGCCGGGGCAAGCCCATGGCGCACCAGGTCGTCGGCGTGGAAGCCGGGGCGGCGCAGCAGGTCGGCCAGCAGGATCGAGCCCCGGATCGCGGCGCCGGTCTCCTGCTCCACCGCGGCGGCGGCGGGGTCGCTGGCCTTGAGCCGCACCGTCTCGAGCCGCCGCTTCTCGGCATCGATCGCCGCCTGCTTCGCCTCGAAGGCCTGCCAGCGGCGGTCGTCGATCAGGCCCAGCTCGCGGCCGAGGGGGGTGAGCCGCCGGTCGGCGTTGTCGCCCCGCAGCACCAGCCGGTACTCGCTGCGGCTGGTGAGCACCCGGTAGGGCTCCTTCAGATCCCGGGTGATGAGGTCGTCGATCATCGTGCCCGTGTAGCTGCCCTCCCGGGGGAAGTGCACCGGCTCCTCGCCGCGCACGCGCCGCGCGGCGTTGAGCCCCGCCACCAGTCCCTGGGCGGCGGCCTCCTCGTAGCCGGTGGTGCCGTTGAGCTGGC
>CAZVPB010000178.1:0-4408 GCA_964628165.1 uncultured Cyanobium sp. | reverse complement strand
CTTCTCCCCCTGCGGAGAACTGATCCTCAGCAGCGAAGGGAAGAAGAAGAAAAAGGGCAAGGGCCGCGTCGCTCCAGTGATCCGCGGCTTCGCGCTGATCTGATCCATGCGTCTTCACGTGCCCGCGATCGCCGGGGCCTTCTGGGGCGGCGCCGGCTTGAACAGCCTCAGCTTGAACAGAGCCCGCAGGCCGAGCCGCTCGAACCAGGGCATGCCGGCGCCATAACGCATCTTGAGCATGAAGTACTCCTCGAACGCCGCCTTCGCCCACACCACCCAGGGCCCGCGCACCGCATAGGAGGAGCGCCGCAGGCCGGTGGCGGGATCGGGCACTACCGGCGCGGCGATGTAGGCGATGCCGGTGTCGCCGAACTCGGCGAAGCAGAGGGCCTCGAGGGTGGGCACCTGCAGCGGACCCTTGAGGGCCCCCATCTCGACGGCGATGTTGTGGGCGGCGGCGGTGGCCATCGCCTCGGTCATCTGGCCGCTCTTGGGCAGGCCGATCGGAATGGGGGTGCGGTCCGGCTGGGCCAGCTTGATGCTCACCCCCGCGGCGTAGACGTTGGCGTAGAGCGGATGGCGCAGGGTCGCCTGCACCGGAATGAATCCCTTTTCGTCACCGAGGCCGGGGCAGTCCCGGATGAACGACACGCCCCGGAAGGAGGGGAGAATCATCGCGTAGCCGAACGGCACCGTTCGGCCGTTCTCCAGCAGGACGCGGTCGGGCTCCACGCCGGTGATGCGCATGTTGTCGATCACCTCGATGTCACGCTCCGCCATGAGATCGGCAGTGAGTTTCTCCGCATTCTTCACTCCCGAAACACCCATATGACCCACGTAGGGTTCAGGGGTGATGTAGGTGATCGGCACCGCGTCGCGCAGTCCGCGCCGACGCAGTTCGTGGTCGGCCATCAGCACGAATTCGTAGGCCGGCCCGAAGCACCCCGTGCCCGGCGCCGCCCCCACCACCAGCGGGCCGGGCTGCTCGAGGAAGCGCCGCCAGGCCTCGCGGGCCTCCAGGGCGTGATCGGGGGTGCAGATCGAATGGGTATGGCCCCCGTGGGGCCCGAGCCCGGGAATCCGATCGCAGGCCAGGGCGGCGCCGGTGGCGATGAGCACGTAGTCGTAGTCGATGATCGCGCCGTCGTCGACGGTGATGCGGCGGCTCGCGGGGTCGATGGCGGTCACCGCCCGGTCCACCAGGTTCAGCCGGTGGCGGTGGGCGAGTTGTTGAAGATCGAGCTGAACGTGATCCAGGGGCTTGAGGTCGAGGGCCACCCGCACCAGGCCGGGAATGAAGGTGAAGTGGGATTCATTGGAAATGAGGGTGACGTCGCAGTCCTTCGGCAGGAAGTGGCGCAGTTCGTAGGCCGCCGGCAGTCCCCCCAGTCCCGCTCCGATCACCGCTACCCGTGCCATGGATTCCCTCCGAAGCCCCCGGCCGGGGCGATCCTCGTTCCGGAAGGCTAGGAATGGCGGCGAGGTGATGCCCCCGTTCCGTATCACTTCGGCAAGGAGCGTTGCGGTTCTTACCGACCCTCCACAATGGGCCCGAATCGCCCGCCGCCATGAACCGCCGCAACGCCATCGCGCTGGGCCTGCTGGCGATGGTGCCGCTTTCCCTGGCGGCGGAGCACCTGCAGTGGGGTGAAACGGCGGTGTTCCTCACCTCGGTGGCGGCGATCGTGCCCCTGGCGGTGTGGCTGAGCACCGCCACCGAGGAGCTCTCGATCACCCTCGGCCCCTCGATCGGCGCGCTGCTCAACGCCCTCTTCGGCAACGCCACCGAGCTGATCATCGCCCTGGTGGCCCTCAGGGCCGGCCTGGTGGACATCGTGAAGGCGAGCATCACCGGCACGATCACCGCCAACCTGCTGCTCGCCCTGGGCCTGGCGATGCTGGTGGGCGGCATCGGCCGCAGCGAGCAGCGGTTCCAGCCGGTGGTGGCCCGGGTCAACGGCTCGGCGATGACCCTGGCGGTGCTGGCGATCCTGCTGCCGAGCCTGGCCACCCTCGGGGGCGCCGAGGGCCGCGAGGAGTTCTCCCTCTTCGTGGCCTGGGTGCTGCTGCTGGTGTACGGCCTCACCCTGCTCTTCTCGCTGCGCACCCACCGCACCCTCTACGAGGTGGCCGAGGCCGACCTGGAACCGGAGGAGCCGGACCATGCGGCCTCGAAGCCGCCTCTGCTCCCCTGGCTGGCGGTGCTGGCCGGCGCCACGGTGGGCATCGCCTTCGAGTCGGAGCTGTTCGTGGGGGTGGTGGAGAACGTGACCGGCCGGCTGGGCCTCTCGGCGGTGTTCACGGGCGTGATCCTGCTGCCGCTGCTGGGCGGCGTGGCCGAGTACCTCACCGCCGTCACCATGGCCCGCAAGGACAAGATGGACCTGGCGGTGTCGGTGGCGCTGGGATCCACCCTGCTGGTGGCGCTGCTGGTGGTGCCGGTGCTGGTGCTGGTGGGCCCCTGGCTCGGCCACCCGATCGATCTGCGCTTCGAGCTCTACGAGCTCGTGGCGGTGATCACCGCGGTGGTGGTGAGCAACCTGGTGAGCCTCGACGGCCGCTCCGACTGGCTCGAGGGCGCGCTGCTGCTGGCCGCCTACGCGATCCTGGCGGCCGGCTTCTTCTTCCAGACCAGTCCCGTCGGCTGAGCAGCGGAACGGCCCACCGCATGGAGGCTCAGCCGGCAGCCCCATACAGCTCACGCATGCCGGCGAGGATCCTCTCCTCCGCGGCCGGATCGAAGCGGGGCCGCAGCACCCCGAAGTCCTGGGTTCCCCCCAGCAGCAGGCCGTCGGCGCGGGGATGCAGATACAGCCCCGGAGCCGAGAGGGTGTAGCCGATGCGGGGATCGGGCCGCAGGCGAGTGAGCTGCCCCTGCACCGGAGTCAGATCGTCATGGCCGAAGAGGCCGGCGCTGCCGAGGCCGGTGCAGTTCACGATCAGCCGCTCCGGCAGCCTTCCCAGGTCCCCCGGTTCCCGGAAGGTGCGGCGACGGATCGTGATGCCGGCCCTGCGCGCGGCCGCCATCAGGGCGGGCAGGTAGCGCTGGGTCTCGATGAAGAGGCGCTCCTCCACCCCCACCCACGGCGCGCTGAGGGGGAGGGCGGCATCGCGGATCTCCACCGGCGGCGGAAAGATGTCGGGCAGCAGCCTCGAGATCCAGCCGGAACCGGGAGGCTCTTCCGCCAGAACGACGTGGGGCCGGCGGAACACCCCCATGCCCCGCCCCAGGAGGCCGACGAACCGACGGTGCGACGTGCGGACCGCGGCGGCGAGGCGTTCCTCGAACCCCGGCGTGCGGCCAGTGCCCGACACCGCCAGGGAGGGGAAGAAGCTGGCGCCCGCCACGCTGGAGGTGACCCGCGGGTGCATCTCGCTGGCGTAGATCGTGACCGGCCTGCCGGCCTCATGCAGCAGCCAGGCGGTGGCGAGGCCGACGGCGCCGCACCCCAGCACCCCCACCGCACCGGACTCCCCCAGGGCCAGCAGCCGGTCCACCGCCATGCGGGCCGTGCCCCAGGAGAGGGTGATGCCGGCTCCGCCGTGGCCGATGTTGTGGACGACCGCCCGTTCGGCGATGGATTCCAGCTCCACCCGGAACCCCCCGGCCCGGTAGGGGCGCAGGCTCACCATGCGGGCGGTGATGCGTTCCGGTGAGAAATCCGGAACGGCGGTGCCGAGGGAAGATGCCGCCCCCGCCGGGGGCCGGGCCCGGGCCGGAGGGGACAGCAGCGGCTCGGCGAGGTGCGCAGCGATCAGAGCGGAGGCGCCGGCCAGCCATTCCCTCCGGGAGATCATCCGCCGTTCGCCATGGCCGGGCACCAGGCTGCCCCATTCCTCAGCAGGCGTGCTGGGATTTGTGAATGACGTCCCCGGTTCCCCCGCTTCCGGTTCCCCCCTTCCAGCCCCGCAGCCGCCTGAGCCGCCTCAACCAGTCGGCCTCCCTGCAGCTGCTGCTGGGGTCGCTGCTCATCCTGGCGGGCCTGTTCCTGGGCTGGCGCTGGCTCGCCCTCGTGGCGGCGCTGGTCACGGTCGGCCTGGCTCTGGCGCAGCTGCTGCCGGCCTTCTGGCGCCTGCTGGCCGGGCGCCTCGACGACGTGCCCACCACCCGGCTGCTGGCGGTGGCGGGGCTGCTGCTGGCCGCACTCGCCATTCCCCTGGCCCTGGGGTGGTGGGATCCGCTGCTGGAGATCTACCGCACCAGCAACTGGGAGGCGATCGGCGCCATCGGCGAGGGGGTGATCGGCGCGATCGGGCAGATCCTGGTGGCGCTGGTGGCCCTGGCGATCGCCTGGCGCCAGGTGATGATCGATCAGCGCCTCACCAGCCAGCAGAACCGCATCACCCAGGCGCAGACGATCGACAGCTTCATCCACGGCATCTCCGAGATGATCATCGACGAGGAGGG
>CAZVPB010000177.1:0-4415 GCA_964628165.1 uncultured Cyanobium sp. | reverse complement strand
CAGGTCCCCCTGCCGCTCGAGGCTCACCTCCTGCAGGGTGGTGCGGGCATGGGGGCGGAGGCTGCCGGCCCTCTGGAAGGCGGAAAAGTCGTGGTGGCCCAGCAGGCTCTCCAGGGCCGCCGCCATGGCCCGCTCATCGAGCCGCCGGCGGTAGCGGTGCCAGCTCCAGGGGGCGAGGAAGAGGTTGGGGGCGCGCCCGTTGAAGATCGTGTAGCGGTAGCGCCGGTAGCGGGCATCGAAGCAGGCGTGCCAGGTGGGAGCCACCTGGGCCGCGGCCCTCACCCGGATGGTGGCGGGCAGGCGTCCGTTGAGGGCGCGGGCCCAGCGCTGGGCGGGAATCGGACCTTCGGCGTCGAAATGGGCCACCTGGGCCGCCGCGTGGACGCCACTGTCGGTGCGGCCCGCCGCAACGACGCGCACCGGCCGGCCCGGATCGAGGGAAGCGATCGTGTCCTCGAGGGTCTCCTGAACGCTGGAATGGCCGCGCTGGCGCTGCCAGCCGTGATAAGCCGACCCGTCGTACTGGAGGCAGAGGGCGATGCGCCGGCCTCTCGCCGCCATGGCGCCGCCGCGGACCTCAGACCAGTTCGATGATCGCCATCTCGGCGTTGTCGCCTCGACGGCGGACGGTGCGGATGATGCGGGTGTAGCCGCCGCTGCGGTCGCCGTAGCGGTCGCCCGCCTTCTCGAAGAGCGCGTGGACGAGGGACTTGTCGTACATGTAGCCGAGGGCCCTGCGGCGGGCGGCGAGGCTGCCGTCCTTGGCCAGGGTGATCATCCGCTCGGCCTCCTGGCGGAGGGCCCGGGCACGGGCCTTGGTTGTGGTGACCCGGCCCTCACGGATGAGCTGGGTGGTGAGGCCCCTGAGCAGGGCCTTGCGTTGGTCGGCGGGGCGTCCCAGGAGGGGAACGCGGCACTGGTGGCGCATGGTCGGGAAGGGGTGGACGGCCGGGCTTGGGGGATTCAGGCGCTGGTGCGGCTCTGGGGGAGGGAGATGCCGATCCGCTCGAGGGCTTCGATCACCTCGTCGGCCGACTTGGAGCCGAAGTTCTTGATCTCGAGCAGATCTTCGTAGCTGTAGCCCATCAGGTCGGACACCGAGTTCACCTGGGCCCGCTTGAGGCAGTTGTAGGCCCGCACCGAGAGGTTCAGTTCCTCCAGGGGGATCTGGGCCTCGGCCGAGGGCTCGGGTTCGAGCCCGGGCTCCTCGGCCATGGTGAGGCTGGCGAGGGGCTGGAAGAGGGTGATGAGCTGGTTGGCCGCCTGGGCCATCGCGTCATCGGGAGTGATGCTCCCGTTGGTCTCGATCTCGAGGCGGAGCCGTTCACGGGCCGAGCCCCCCTCCCCCACGGCGGTTTCGTCGACGCTGTAGTTGACCCGCTTGACCGGCATGAACACCGCGTCGATCTGGAGAAGGTCGATGGCGCTGGTGTCCTCGTTGTGCCGGTCGACGGGGCGGTAGCCGACGCCCCGCTCCACGTGCACCTCCATCTCGAGGGTGTGGCCGTCGGCCACCGTGGCGATCGGACGATGGGGGTCGATCACCTGGACCTGGGAGGAGAACTGCAGGTCGGAGGCCGTGACGGTGGCGGGGCCGCTCACCACCAGACGGCCGATCTCGAGCTCACGGCTGCGGCTGTTGACGGGGATCGACTTGCAGTTGAGCAGGATGTCGAGCACGTCCTCGCGGACGCCGGGGACGGTGGCGTATTCGTGGTTGACCCCCGCCAGCCGCACGGCGGTGATGGCGCTCCCCTCCAGTCCGCCGATCAGCACGCGGCGCAGGGCGTTGCCGAGGGTGATGGCCTGCCCCCTCTCCAGGGGACCGATCGAGAACACGCCGGTCTGGGAGCGGTCTTCGGCCACCTGCTGTTCGACCCGATCGATCTGGTATTGCTGCACGGTGTTGGGAGACGTGATGGAAGGAACGTGAAGGAAGACGCGGGGATCAGACGCGACGGCGCTTGGGCCGACGGCAGCCGTTGTGGGGGAGGGGCGTCACATCACGGATCAGGGTGATCTCGAGGCCCGCCACCTGCAGGGCGCGGATGGCGGTCTCCCGGCCGGATCCCGGACCGCGCACCAGCACCTCGATCTGGCGCATGCCGTGGTCGAGGGCCCGCCGGGCGGCCGCCTCGGCCGCCGTCTGGGCGGCGAAGGGGGTTCCCTTGCGGGCTCCCTTGAAGCCGCTCGCCCCGGCCGAGGACCAGCTGATCACCTCACCGGCCGTGTCGGTGATCGACACGATCGTGTTGTTGAAGGTGCTCTGGATGTGGGCCACGCCGTTGGGGACGTTGCGCTTGGCCTTCTTGGGGCCGGACTTCTTGGCGGGTTTGGCCATGGGCCTGCGGGTGGGGGAGAGCGGGGAGGTGGAGAGGGGGGAGGAGCGGGTGGAAGGGCGCCCGGCTTACTTCTTCTTGCCGGCCACGGTCTTGCGGGCGCCGCGGCGGGTGCGGGCGTTGGTGCGGGTGCGCTGACCGCGCACCGGCAGTCCGACGCGGTGGCGGCGTCCCCGCAGGCAGCCGATGTCCTGCAGCCGCTTGAGGGCCATGCCCTCCTCACGGCGCAGATCCCCCTCGAGCGTGAAGGCCTCGGCCGCACCCCTCAGCTTCTGCACGTCGGCGTCGCTGAGATCCTTCACCCGGGTGTCGGGATCGACCCCCGTCTTGGCCAGGATCTTGCGGGCCCGGGTGAGCCCGATGCCATAGACGTAGGTGAGGGAGATCTCGACCCTCTTCTCGCGGGGGATGTCGACGCCGGCGATACGTGCCACGTTGGGAAATCAGTTGGGGGGCAGGGGAAAGGGGCCGCCGCTGGGCGGGGACCCGGGCGCTGGGGGGTCAGCCCTGGCGCTGCTTGTGCTTGGGGTTGGCGCAGATGACCATCACCCGTCCGTGGCGACGGATCACCCGGCACTTGTCGCACATCTTCTTGACCGAGGCGCGCACCTTCATCGGTGGTGTGCTCTCCGAAATTTGCAAACCACCAATGTATCACACCGGTCCAGCGAGAACGGTCTCGATCCGTGCGGAGACTTCGTCCATGGTGCCGGCGGCGTCGATCGCCCGCAGCAGGTCCCGGTCGCGGTAGTGGTCGATCAGGGGGGCGGTCTGCTGCCGGTACACCTCCAGCCGGTTTCGGATCACCTGTTCGTCGTCGTCGTCGCGACCCCGCTGCAGCAGCCTCTGCAGCAACACCTCGTCAGGCAGCTCCATCAGCACCACGAGTTCGATCTCCTGGTCGAGTTCCGCCAGGAGGTGATCGAGGGCCTCGGCCTGACCCAGGTTGCGGGGGAAGCCGTCCAGCAGCCAGCCACCGCCATGGCCCTCCAGCCGGTGCCGGACGATGGCGAGCACGAGTTCGTCACTCACCAGTTCGCCCCGGGCCATCACCGCCTCGGCACGACGGCCCAGTTCGCTGCCGCTGCGGACCTCCGCCCGCAGCAGATCACCGGTGGAGAGATGGAGCAGGTCGTGGTTCTCGGCCAGGCGCTGGGCCTGGGTGCCCTTGCCGGCACCCGGCGGACCGAGGAAGAGCAGACGTCGCTTCATGGGCTGCGGGGTCTGTACGGATCGGGAGGGGGAGCGGCGGATTGGGGCTGGGTTACTGGCGCACCATGCCTTCGTACCGCTGGGAGATGACGTAGGTCTGCACCTGCTTGGCGGTGTCGATGGCCACCCCCACGAGGATGAGCAGGGAGGTGGCCCCGAGGCCCTGGAAGGTGCGCACCTGGGTGGCGCCCTCCACAGCCGAGGGAATGATCGCCACCGCCCCGAGGAAGAGGCCGCCGAGAAGGGTGAGGCGGTTCTGGACGCCGGACAGGTAGCTGGCCGTGGCGGAACCGGGCCGCACCCCGGGGATCGCCACACCGGCCCGCTTCAGATTGGTGGCGATGTCGATCGGATTGACCGTGAGCGAGGCGTAGAAGAAGGAGAAGGCGCAGATCAGGCCGAAGAACAGCAGGGCGTAGAGCCAGGGGGTGCTGCTGTTGGGATTGAGGTAGCCGGCCACCCGGATCAGCCAGGGGCTGCGGGTGAAGTTGGCGAGAGTGAGGGGGAGGAAGACCACCGCCGAGGCGAAGATGATCGGCATCACGCCGCCGGCGTTGAGTTTCAGGGGGAGATAGCTCTGGCGGGCCGAGAGCATGCCGGCGCCGCCCACCTGCCGCTTGGCGCTCACGATCGGGATCCTCCGGCTGCCCTCCTGCACGAAGATGATCCCCACGATCGTGACCAGGAACACCAGCAGGAGGATCACGATGCCCCCCACGGTGGCCCGGTCACCGCTCTGGGCCAGTTCGATGGTGGAACCGAGGGCCCGGGGCAGGGTGGCCACGATGTTCACGAAGATCACCAGGGACGCCCCCTGGCCGATGCCCCGTTCGGTGATCACCTCGCTGATCCACATCACCACCA
>CAZVPB010000176.1:0-4416 GCA_964628165.1 uncultured Cyanobium sp. | reverse complement strand
GGGACCACGAAGAAGCGCCGGAGCGCTGCAGGGTGGCTGTCATGGAAGAGGTCGTTGACGTGGTGGACCCGGATGGGCCCGGTAGATATGGGCGCATCAGCGCCGTAAACGAACTTAACACAATGGTTTCGCTCTGTAAAGCGATGATTCCCCGGGGCGCCCTGCTCCTCGCCCTGCTGGCGGCGCTCGCCGGTCTGACGGGCTGCCGGGCACCGGCGGACCGCCCCGGCGGGGAGTCCCCGGACACGGCCAGCGGCCCGGGCCGGCCCCTCGTGCTCACCACCTTCACCGTGCTCGCCGACATGGCCCGCAACGTGGCCGGCGAGCGGCTGCGGGTGGAGTCGATCACCAAGCAGGGGGCGGAGATCCACGGCTACCAGCCCACCCCGAGTGACCTGCAGCGGGCCGCCGGGGCCGATCTCCTCCTCGAGAACGGCCTCGGCCTCGAGCTCTGGGCCCGCCGGTTCACCGCCAGCGCCGGCGACATCCCCACCGTCACCCTCAGCGAGGGCATGGAGCCCCTGCCGATCACCGAGGACGCCTACGCCGGCAAGCCCAATCCCCACGCCTGGATGTCGCCGCGCCGGGCCATGGCCTACGTGGACCGGATGGTGGAGGCCTTCAGCCGGCTCGATCCCGAAGGCGCCCCCAGCTTCGCCGCCAACGGCGAGGCCTACAAGCGGCGGCTGCAGCAGCTGGACGACGATCTGCGGGCCTCGCTGGCGCGGATCCCGCCGCAGCGGCGGGTGCTGGTGAGCTGCGAGGGGGCGTTCACCTACCTGGCCCGCGACTACGGCCTGGAGGAGGCCTACCTGTGGCCGGTCAACGCGGAGAGTGAGGTCACGCCCCAGCGCATGGCCCGGCTGATCGACACCGTCAAGCGGCGGCGCATCCCCACCGTGTTCTGCGAGAGCACCGTGAGCGCCGAGGCGCAGAAGGAGGTGGCCAAGGCCACGGGCGCCCGCTTCGGCGGCACCTTCTTCGTGGATTCCCTCTCCGGTCCCGGCGGACCCGCCCCCACCCTGATCGACCTGCAGCGGCACAATGTGGAGCTGATCCGCAAGGGGCTCATGCCGGAGGCCGATCGATGAGATCCATCCCCCGGATGCAGACCCCCGGCGCCACCGGACTGCGCATCGAGGCCCACCAGATCTGTGTCGACTACAACGGCACCGTGGCTCTCTACGACGCCAGCCTGCAGCTCCAGGCCGGCAGCATCTGCGGCCTGGTGGGCATGAACGGGGCCGGCAAGTCGACCCTGTTCAAGGCGCTGATGGGCTTCGTGCGCCCCTCGAAGGGGACGATCCGCATCAACGGCCTGCCGGTGGCCCAGGCCCAGCGCCAGCAGGCGGTGGCCTACGTGCCCCAGAGCGAGGAGGTGGACTGGGCCTTCCCGGTGAGCGTGTGGGACGTGGTGATGATGGGCAGGTACGGATCGATGAACCTGCTGCGCATCCCGCGGCCTTCCGACCGCGCCGCCGTGCGCCATGCCCTGGAGCGGGTGGAGCTTGCGGATCTGCGCCACCGCCCCATCGGCGCCCTCTCCGGCGGGCAGCGGAAACGGGCCTTCCTGGCCCGGGCGATCGCCCAGGGGGCGTCGGTGCTGCTGCTCGACGAGCCCTTCAGCGGCGTCGACGTGCGGACCGAGAAGCTGATGGCGGATCTGTTTCTCCAGTTCCGCGACGAGGGCCGCTCGATCCTCATCTCCACCCACGACCTCAGCCACGTGCGCGGCTTCTGCGACCGGGTGGTGCTGATCAACAAGACGGTGCTGGCCTACGGCGAGACCTCCGAGGTGTTCACCCCCGAGAATCTGGCCATCACCTTCGGTGGCATGCCGCCCAACCTGCTCACCGGACCGGTGCCCTCTCCGGAGGACGAACGGTGACGGCCCTGGCGGCTCTGCCGGTCGATCCGGTGGTGTGGCTGGTGGAGCCCCTCGCCCATGGCTTCATGCTGCGGGCCCTGGCCGTCAGCGCCCTGGTGGGGGGCGTCTGCGGTCTGCTCTCCTGCTACATGACCCTCAAGGGCTGGGCCCTGATGGGCGATGCGGTGTCCCACGCGGTGCTGCCCGGCGTGGTGATCGCCTACGCCCTCGGGCTGCCCTTCTCGCTCGGCGCGTTCGTGTTCGGGGTGGGCTCGGTGGCGCTGATCGGCTTCGTGAAGCAGAAGTCGCGGGTGAAGGAGGACACCGTGATCGGGCTGGTGTTCACCGGATTCTTCGCCCTCGGCCTGGTGCTCGTGTCGAAGATCCGCAGCAACATCGACCTCACCCACATCCTCTTCGGCAACGTGCTCGGCATCTCCATGGCCGACATCCGCCAGACGCTGCTGGTGTCGGCGATCGTGCTGGCGGTCCTGCTGGTGCTGCGGCGCGACTTCGTGCTGTTCTGCTTCGATCCCACCCACGCCCGCTCGATCGGCATCAACACCGGCCTGCTCCACTACCTGCTGCTGTCGGTGCTGTCGCTGGCGGCGGTGGCGGGGCTCCAGACGGTGGGCATCATCCTGGTGGTGGCGATGCTCGTGACCCCCGGAGCCACCGCCTACCTGCTCACCGACCGCTTCGACCGCATGACGCTCCTGGCGGTGCTCAGCAGTGTGCTCGCCAGTCTTCTGGGGGTGTATCTGAGCTACTGGACCGACAGCTCCACGGCGGGCTGCATCGTTCTGGTGCAGACCGGCCTCTTCCTGGCCGCCTTCTTCGCCGCGCCGCGTTACGGCATCCTTCGCCGCGGGGCGGAAAGCCCCTCGCCCTAACCGGGCGGCAGCCACAGCACCTGCCGCACCGGCAGGGCCAGCGGCGCCGAGGGGGTGAGATCCCTGGCGTCGATCAGCACCGGCCGTGCCGGCGCCGGCGGGCGGCCGGGCGGCGCGACCGGCCGCAGGGCCGCCAGCAGCCGGTCGGTGGCGGGGTCGTGGTGAAGACCCGTGCCGGGTTCCAGCTCCCAGCCCTGCAGCACACGCCGGCCAAGCACCCGGCCGCCGCGGTCGAGCGCGACCAGGGTGAGCTCGGGCCGCCCCACCCCTTCCAGCAGCAGCGCCCAGATCCGCTCCCCACCGCCGGAGCAGGCGCTGGCCACCAGGGCCTCGGGGCCGATCCAGAGCTGCCGCGGCGCCTGGCCGGGCTCCACCAGCTCCAGCGAACGCCGGTAGTCGGGCCAGTGGCGCACCAGCAGCGCCCGGCCGGCGCGGGGACAGAAGCTGCTCAGATCCCGGCTGCCGGGCAGCGTCTCCCGGCGGGGGGGGCGGGGCGGCAGGTGGTGAAGGCTCAGTCCGTCGAGGCCGGGCACCACCACCGCGCCGCCGCCCGGCAGCAGCCGCATCGGCCCGGAGGCCTCCAGCTCGAGCCGCCGCGGCCGGCCGGCCGGTGGCCAGAGGCGGGTGGCCAGGCTGCCGGGGCCCGTGCCGCCGCTCTGCTCCAGCAGTTCGCCGCGACGGTTGCCGCTGAGGTGCACGAACACCTGTCCGCCGTCTCCCAGGGGCTGGGGCGGGGCGGCCGAGGTGGTGGTGAGGGCAACGCCTGCCGGCACCAGGTTCCGCTGCCGCAGGGGGATCCGCCAGGCCCGTTGGGCCCCTTCCTCACCGCTGCTCACCAGCCCCACGCCGGAACCGTCACCGAGCGGTTCCACCACCGGGATCGCGGGCCAGACCGGCGAGAGCGGCCGCCAGCGCCCGTCGTGTTCGCGCACCTGCAGCTGCTCGCCGCCCCCCACCGGCACCACCGCCAGCACCCGCGGCCGCGGGTCCCAGCGCCAGCGCCCGGGCGGCAGCGCCAGGCCGCGGCGGTCGCGGCCCGCCAGCTCGAGGGTGAGGGGCTGCCGGAGCCGCGGCCCCTCGTCGAGGCTCAGCACCACCGTGTCCCCCTTCCCCAGCCAGCGGTGGGGCAGGGCAGGGTCCAGGCCGGCCTCGCGGCCCAGGCTGGCCAGATCCATCGGCCGGCTGAACCGGGCCCGCAGGGCGGCGGGCCCGGCGCTGGCCTCGGCGGGTTCGAGCCGGTCGAGCCGGGGCGGCAGCCGCAGCAGCAGCTGCTGCTGGACCACCGCCAGCAGCGCCGGTGCCGCCAGCACCATGGTCAGGCGGTTCGTGTTGGCGATCATGGCTCCAGGGGCCGCGCCGGGCGGGGAATCGGGCGGATGCGGCTCGGCACCACCTCCAGCCGCTCGCCCCCTGTCCCGCCGGGTTGCCGGCCGAGGGCCATGGTTCCCTCGATCGCCAGCCACTGGTCGGCCGGCGGCGGCGGATCCGGCTCCGGCCAGCGCACGGGCAGCCCCACCGGGGTGGCGTCGGCGAGGCAGCAGCGCACCAGCAGGCGGGCGATCTGGGGCGGCTCGCCCGGCACCGGCAGCACGAAGCCGCTGATCCGCACCGGTTCGCCGGCGAAGAGGCGGGGATCGGGCTGGCTGCGGAGCAGCC
>CAZVPB010000175.1:0-4456 GCA_964628165.1 uncultured Cyanobium sp. | reverse complement strand
TAGGCGTCGGCCGCATGGGCTCCGCCCTGCTCGTGGCGCACCAGGATGTGTCGCAGCCAGCCGCGGGACTCGGCCTTGTGGAGTTCGTCGTAGATGGGCAGGATGGCTCCGCCCGGGTAACCGAAGATGTGGTCCACCCCATGGCGGTGGAGCGCGTCCATCAGCGCATGGGCACCGCTGACACGGCGGGGGAGGCGGCCGGTCTCATCGTTGACGGCGCTCCCTTCACCGGCGGCGCTGGTGGCCGGAGGGGGCAGAGGCGTAAGCGTCACGGCTGCGGGGAGTCGGCGGAAGGGGCGATGGATGTTCGGGTATCGCGGATCACCGGAACGGGATCAGATTAGGCACTCGCGCCCGGCTTGCGGCCAGGCTGCGGCGACTCGTCGCCATCGCCCGCAGCACCCGGGCGGGGTCGAGCCAGCGGCCGCCGTAGCGCACCCCCCAGTGGAGGTGGGGACCGGTGGTGCTGCCGCTGAGCCCCACGTGGCCGATGGTCTGGCCGGTGCGCACCCGCTGCCCCACCCGCAGGAACACCGGGCCGCTGCGGTATGTGCCGGATCCCGCCTCACCGCCGAGGTGGCAGTAGATGTGCTCGTAGTGGCCGGAACGGATCACCAGGCCGTTGCCGCAGGCGCCGTCGCGGATCACGGCGGCCACGCTGCCGCTCCACCAGGAACGCACCGGCGATCCCAGCGGCGCGGCGATGTCGAGGCCGTTGTGGGGGAGCGTGCCGCCGTGGATCGGGTGGCGCCGCAGACCGAAGGGGCTGGTGAAACCGGCGAAGCCGGCCACCGGAAAGGATCCCCCCCGCCAGGCGGCCCCGCTGCGGCCGAAGGCCGGCGTGGAGGCGGCCGCCAGCCAGGCGGCGGTGAGGGCGAGACCCAGGCCGCCGGTGCCGCCCAGGAGGCGGCGGCGCCGGCGCGGGGACTCAGAGCAGACCGATGGCATGGAGGGGACCCTTGCCGCTGATCAGTTCCAGCAGGAAAGCGGAAAAACCGACCATCGCCAACCGGCCGTTCCAGACCTCGGAGCTGTTGTTCCAGCCCCAGGCCCACTTGTCCTGCGGATAGAGCTTCACCTTGGTGTCGAGCCGGGCCGCCTGGTCGAGGTTCACCTCCGGGCCCGCCATCGCCTCCTGCACCAGGTCGGCGAGGCCGTTGATGAAGGTGGGATCGGTGTCGAGCGCGGGGACGCGGCGGAAGTGGGCGATGCCGGCCTCGGTGGCGATCTCGCGGTACTCGATGTCGATCTCCTCCAGCGTCTCGATGTGCTCGCTCACGAAGCTGATCGGCACCACCACCAGTTCCCGCACCCCCTGCTCGCCCAGCTCCCGCAGGGCATCCTCGGTGTAGGGCCGCAGCCACTCCACCGGACCCACCCGGCTCTGGTAGGCGAGGGTGTGGGGGTTGGGATGGCCGAGCAGAGCCGCCAGCCGCTCCATGATCAGCCCGGTGCAGGCCTCGATCTCCTTCTGGTAGGGGTCGCCCGCCTCCACCACGTAGCTGCGGGGCACCCCATGGGCGCTGAAGAACACGTGGGCGGTGGCCGGGTCTTCGCAGCGGCGGATCTCGGCGGCGATGAGCCGCGCCATCGCCTCCACGTAGCCGGGGTGGTCGTACCAGCTGCGGATGCAGCGGATCGGCAGCGCCTCGAAGGCCGGATCGGCCTGGCGAAGCCGCTTCAGCTCGCGGAAGCTCGAGCCGCTGGTGCTGATCGAGAAATGGGGATACAGCGGCAGCACCACCACCTCATCGATGTCGTCGGCCTTGATGTCGGCCACCGCCGATTCGGTGAACGGGTGCCAGTAGCGCATGGCCACGTAGCTGGTGGCCTCGACGCCCCGCTGCCGCAGGCTGCTCTGGAGCTCCCGCGCCTGCTGCTCGGTGATCCGCCGCAGCGGCGACCCGCCGCCGATGGCGCGGTAGGCCTCCTGCGACTTGCCGCTCCGGAGGGTGCTGATCAGCCACGCCAGGGGTTTCTGCAGGGCCGGCACCGGCAGCCGGATGATCTCCGGGTCGGAGAAGAGGTTGTAGAGGAAGGGGCCGACGTCCTGGATCCGCTCAGGACCGCCGAGGTTCAGCAGCAGCACGCCGACCCTGGCCATGCCCGTGGTGGATGACGTTGTTGGCAGAGCGTAACGCCACCGATCCGCCGTCGCGGTCCCTGGCCCGGCCGCCAAGGGGCCGATAGGGTCCGGCAGGCTGCGCTCCGTTCCTGCGCCGTGTCCGAGGTGCAGACCGCCCCCGACCTGGCCGCCCGGATCAGCGGGCACAACCGGCGGCTGGCCGCGGCCGGGGAACCCCTCCGTCTGGAGCGCCGCGGCGGCCGCCTGGGCCTGCGGGGTCCGCTGCCGCCACGGGAGCCGGGATCCGCCACGGAAGCCTGGACGGTGCGGCGCCTGAGCCTCGGCCTGCCGGCGAGCGAGGCAGGCCTCGAGCGGGCCCTCGAGGAGCTGGCCCGGGTGCGGCAGGAGCTGCGGACGGGCCGCTTCCGCTGGCGCGAGGGCGGCGGCGCCCCTCCCCCCGGCGATGCGCTCCGCGCCAGCGTCGAGGCCTTCGAGGCGGCCTTCTTCGCCGATCCGCGCCGCCGCCGCCGTCCCGCCGGGAGCCGCAGCACCTGGCGCGCCTCCTACCGCCCCTATCTGCGGCGGCTCGAGGCGTTGGCGGCGGAGCGGGGCCACCGGGGCGCCCCCGACCTGCCCCTGATCGAGGCGGTGCTGGAGAGCTACCCCCTCGCCAGCCGCGGCCGCCAGCAGTGCGGCACCGCCCTGGCGGGGTTCGCCCGCCACCTCGGCCTCGACCTGCCCTCCGACTGGGGCGAGCGCGGCGCCGGCTACGGACTGCACACGGCCCGGTTCCGGCAGCTGCCCGGCGATGCCGAGATCCTCGAACTGGTGGAACGGATCCCCAGCCCGGCCTGGCGGCTCGTGTACGGCCTGATGGCCACCTACGGACTGCGCAACCACGAGGCCTTCTTCTGCGACTGCTCCGCCCTCGCCCCCGGCGGCGACCGGGTGCTGCGGGTGCTGCCCACCAGCAAGACCGGCGAGCACCAGGTGTGGCCCTTCCAGCCGGAATGGGTGGAGGTGTTCGGCCTGGAGCGGCTGGGCCGGGACCGCTCGGCCCTGCCCCCGGTCGCCACCGACCTGCGCCGCACCACCCTGCGGCAGGCGGGGCGGCGGGTGGCCGAGCAGTTCCGCCGTTACGACCTGCCGATCACGCCCTATGACCTGCGCCATGCCTGGGCGGTGCGCACCATCCACATCGGCCTTCCCGACACCGTGGCGGCGCGGATGATGGGCCACTCGGTGGCGATCCACACCCGCACCTACCACCACTGGATCACCCGCCGCGATCAGCAGCGGGCGGTGGATGCGGCCCTGGCCCGGCGGGATGCGGGCCGGCCCGCCCCGCCGTCAGAGTGGGGCGATCCGCCCCGACTGCCGTGAGCGTTTCCGAAGGGTCCGCCGCCTCCCTCGACCAGGCCGCCGAGGAACTCGGGCCCGGCGGAATCCTGGCGCCCGAGGGCGATGAGGCGTCCTACCGGCGCCGCATGGAGCGGCGCCGCGAGGTGCAGCGCCAGCGGGTCGGCGAGCGGAACCTGGAGAAGGGCCTGGTGCTGGTGTTCACCGGCGACGGCAAGGGCAAGACCACCGCGGCCCTGGGCCTGGTGCTGCGCACCCTCGGCCACGGCGAGCGGGTGGCGGTGGTGCAGTTCATCAAGGGGGGATGGCATCCGGGGGAGGCGAGGGCGCTCGAGCGCTTCGGCGACGATCTCCACTGGCACGCCCTCGGCGAGGGGTTCACCTGGGAGACCCAGGACCGGGAGCGGGACCGCCGCCTGGCCCAGGCGGCCTGGGAGCGCTCGCTCGACTACCTCGCCGACGCCGGCCGCAAGCTGGTGGTGCTCGATGAGGTGAACGTGGCGCTGCGGCTTGGCTACCTCGACCTGGAGCAGGTGCTGGCGGGCCTCGACCGGCGTCCTCCCCTCACCCATGTGGCCCTCACCGGCCGCGGCGCCCCGCCCGCTCTGATGGAACGGGCCGACCTCGCCACCGAGATGCGGCTGCTGCGGCATCCCTTCCGGGAGCAGGGGGTGAAGGCCCAGGCGGGAATCGAGTTCTGAGTCCGCCGGGGGGTTGCTACTCTTCGCGGGATCAGCGAGGCCGATGGCATACCGGCGGGTTCTTCTCAAGCTCAGCGGCGAGGCGCTGATGGGAGAGCAGGGCTACGGCATCGATCCCGCCATCGTCCAGTCGATCGCCACCGACGTGGCCGAGGTGGTGGCCGGCGGCACCCAGCTGGCGATCGTCGTGGGGGGGGGCAACATCTTCCGGGGCCTGAAGGGATCGGCCGCGGGGATGGATCGCGCCACCGCCGACTACGTCGGCATGCTGGCCACGGTGATGAACGCCATCACCCTGCAGGACGGTCTCGAGCGGGCCGGCATCCCGACC
>CAZVPB010000174.1:0-4504 GCA_964628165.1 uncultured Cyanobium sp. | reverse complement strand
CCCTCGAGGCCAAGATCGCCGAGGCCAAGACCAAGAAGGACATGCTCAAGGCCCGCGCCCAGGCGGCCCAGGCCCAGGAGCAGCTGCAGAGCGCCGTCGGCCGCCTCGGCACCAACAGCGCCATGGCCGCCTTCGACCAGATGGAGGAGAAGGTGCAGGCCCTCGAGGCCCGCAGCCAGGCCGCCGCCGAACTGGCCGGCGCCGACCTGGAGAGCCAGTTCGCCGCCCTCGAGGGGGGCAGCGACGTGGATGAGGAGCTCGCCTCGCTGCGGCAGCGGCTCGAGGGGGGCCCCACGCCGGTGGCCCTGCCCGCCGAGGACGGCCCGGTGCCCCAGCTGGAGGCGGCCCAGGTGGCGGAGGTCGACTCCGACCTGGAGGATCTGCGCCGCTCCATCGACCGGCTCTGACGGACGGGGCGGGCGGGCCGCAGCGCCGGGCTCCATACAATCGCCCCAGCCGAACCCTGGCCGTGGCCAGCCCCTCCGACACCGCCTCCCCCGCCGTCCTCGAACTCCACGACGCCGGCTTCGACCGTGACGTGCTGCAGGCGCCGGAGGCGATCCTCGTCGACGTCTGGGCCGCCTGGTGCGGCCCCTGCCGGCTGATCGCCCCGCTGATGGACTGGGCGGCCACCACCTACGCCGACCGGCTGCGGGTGGGAAAGCTCGAGGCCGATGCCAACCCCCTCACCCGCGACGCCTACGCCGTCCACGGCCTGCCCACGCTCCTCCTCTTCCGCGGCGGCCAGGAAATCGCCCGCCACGAGGGCGTTCTCTCCCAGGCCCAGCTGAAGGCGTTCCTGGATGCCCATCTCTGAGCGGGTCGCCCGGCTGGGCAGCGGCGTCTTCGCCCGCAACGACCAGCGCAAGGCGGCCTACCGCCGCCGGCTGAGCGCCGAGCCGGCTCTGCCCCCCCTGCTCGATCTCTCGCTGGGCTCCACCGACCTGCAGCCCCCCGCCGCGGCACTCGAGGCCATCGCGGCGGCGCTGCCCCGGCCCGAGAGCGCTTCCTACTGCCTCCACGCCGCCACCCTTCCCTTCCGCGAGGCCGCCGCCGCCTGGGCCCGCCGCCGCTTCGACGTGGAGGTGGATCCCGAGCGGGAGGTGCTGCTGCTGGTGGGCTCCCAGGAGGGCACGGCCCACCTGCCCCTGGCGGTGCTCGATCCCGGCGACGCCGCCCTCCTCCTCGATCCCCACTACCCCTCCCACCGCGGCGGCCTCGAGCTGGCCTCGGCCCGCTGCCTGACCCTGCCGCTGCTGAGCGAGGAGGGCTGGCGGCCGGCCTTCGAGCGGCTCGGGCCGGACGTGTGGGAGTCGCTGCGGCTCATGGTGCTGGGGTTTCCCCACAACCCCACCGCCACCACCGGCGAGCAGGCCTGGCTCGATGCGGCGGTGGAGAAGGCCCTGCGGCACGACATCGTGCTCGCCCACGACAACCCCTACGTGGATCTGGCGCTGGACGGGGAGGCCCCCGCCCTGCTGCGCCACCCCGCCTGGCGCCGCTGCGGCATCGAGTTCTTCTCCTTCTCCAAGAGCTGGTGTCTCGGCGGATTCCGGATCGCCTTCGCGATCGGCGCCGAGCCCCTGATCGGCGCCCTGCGCCAGCTCAAGGGGGTGGTGGACTTCAATCAGTCCCTGGCGCTGCAGGCCGGCGCCATCGCCGCCCTCGAGAGGGCCCCGGACTGGCCCGCCCGGCTGCGCCGGGTCTACCGGGAACGCCGTGACGGCATGGTGGCCGCCCTCACCGCGGCGGGCTGGCCGGTGCAGTGCCCCTCGATGGCCCTCTACCTCTGGCTGGCGGTTCCGCCCCAGGCCACCGCCCGCGGCCTCGACGCGGAGGGCTTCTGCGCCGCCCTCCTCGAGAACACCGGTGTCTGCCTCACCCCCGGCAGCGGCTTCGGCCTCCAGGGGGAGGGCTGGCAGCGGCTGGCCCTGGTCCATCCCCTGCCGCAGCTGGTGGAGGGGGCGGAGCGGATCGGCGGCTGGCTGCGCCGGCTGTGACCGGCAGGCTGGCGGCGGCCCGCCGCGCCCTCGGTCCCCCTGCCGATCCGCCATTGCGGCCCTGGCGCCTCCGGGCCCTGCCGGTGTGCGCCAGCACCGAACGGGAGCTGGACCGCTGGCTGGAGCGGCCCGCCCCCGCCTGGCTCGACGCCGACGGGGAGCGGCTGCGGGTGCCCCTGGCGGTTCTGGCCCGCCGACAGCGCTTCGGCCACGGGCGCCACGGCCGCGCCTGGTGCTCTCCAGCGGGCGGGGTGTGGCTGAGCGCGGCCCTGCCCTGGCCCGCCGATCCGGCCGCGGCCGCTCCCCCCACCCTGGCGGTGGCGGTGGGGCTGGCGCGGCAGCTGGAGAGCCTCGGCCTGCCGGTGCGGATCAAGCGCCCGAACGATCTGCTGCTGCCGGGCGCCGACGGGAGCTGGCGCAAGCTGGCCGGAATCCTGCCGGGCCTGCGGCACCGGGCCGGCGCGATCCGCTGGGCCCGGGCAGGGGTGGGGATCAACTGCCGCAATCCGGTGCCGCCGGGCGCCACGAACCTGGTGCCGTTCCTGGGCCGGGCCCGGGCCGACCCCTTCGATCTGGCCGCGCGGCTGCTGGCGGCGCTGGAGTGGGCCATGGCCTGGGCGCACCGTCCGGAGGCGATCGGCGAGGAGGCCCGGAGCCGGCTCCTCGACCTTCCCGATGCCGGTTCGTCGCGGTTTCCTTAAGATGCCCGCCGATCCGGGCCGCGCGGTCCCACCTCCGATGGCTGCCTCGCCTCTGCATCCCCTTCCCGTTCTCGGCGCCCTGCTGATGGCTCCGGCGGCCGGCGTCAATCTGGTGCTGGCGCAGGTGGAGGAGGGCGGACCCGCCGGGGTCACCACCCCGCCTCCGGCCGACACGGTGGCCGCCCCGGTGAAGCCTCCGGCCGCGGCACCGCCGGCACCGCCTCCGCTCAAGGCCAGCCCCGCTGCCGCGCCGGCGGCAGCGGCCCGGCCGCCGCAACGGTTCGACGCGATCGTGGAGGACCGCCTCTTCCCGCCCAGCGGCGGCCTCTCCCCCTCCGACTACGCCCGGCCCGGCGGCAACATCCGCCTCACCGGACCGGTGGAGGGCAGCGGCAAGTCGATCGCCCAGCTCTGCGCCGAAGGGGCGCTCGAGGCCTACCGCTGCGGTGGCGGCGGTGCCGCCGGCGCGGGGGCCCCTCAGGTGGGCGTGATGTTCTCCTCCCCCGGGGCGGCCCAGGGCGACGGCAGCCTCGCCTTCGCCGGCCCCCGCAGCGGCATCGACGCCATGCCGCTGCCGCCGATCTCGGTGCCCGTCAACGCCCTGCTCTCCGGCAATGGCGGCAGCTTCCGCCTCGCCGACGTCTTCCGGGTCACCCCCCGGCCCAGCCCGGTCGCCGGCAACGGCAACGCCCGGCTCCTCTTCCCGCTGATCGGCTCGGCGGTTCCCTCCAGCGGTTTCGGCTGGCGCCTCCACCCGATCCTGGGCAGCTGGCTGATGCATGCCGGCCGCGACCTGGCGGCGCCCGAGGGCACCCCCGTGGTGGCGGCCCTCTCGGGCCGGGTGGTGAGCAGCGGGCTGGCGGGCGGGTACGGCCTCGCGGTCGAGATCGAGCACGACCGTCCCCGCCGCCGCACCCTCTACGGCCACCTCTCCGAGCTCTACGTGAAGGAAGGGGAGATGGTGCGCCAGGGCGAGGTGATCGGCCGGGTCGGCAGCACCGGCCTCAGCACCGGGCCCCACCTCCACTTCGAACTGCGGCAGCCCGCCAGCGGCGGCTGGGTGGCGGTGGACCCCGGCGACTTCGATGCCGCCGGCACGCTGCTGGCCGACGCCGGCCGTGGGGGCACGGGGGGCCCCTCCGATGCGGTGGCCCTGCTGATGGCCCAGCTGGTGCAGACCCTGGAGCGGCCCGGGGCCGCCGCGGCGCCGCCCCGCGGGTAGGGGGGATCCCGGCTCAGGCGGCGATCCGGCCGTCGCGGAAGTGCACCACCCGGTGGGCGTGGGCGCCCACATCGGCCTCGTGGGTCACCATCAGGATCGTGATCCCGTTGGCATTGAGCTCGTCGAAGATGGCCAGCACCTCGGCGCTGGTGTGGGAATCGAGGGCCCCGGTGGGTTCGTCCGCCAGCAGCAGGGCGGGCTGGTTGATGATCGCCCGGGCCACCGCCACCCGCTGCTGCTGGCCGCCGGAAAGCTCGTTGGGCCGGTTGCCCAGACGGTGGCTGAGCCCTACCCGCTCGAGGGCTTCCCGTGCCCGCCGCCGCCGTTCCTCCGGCGGCACGCCGGCGTAGATCATCGGCAGCGCCACGTTCTCCAGGGCGCTCAGCTGGGGCAGCAGGTGGAACTGCTGGAACACGAAGCCCAGCTCCCGGTTGCGGAGGTCGGCCAGCTGATCGTCGTCGAGGGTCTCCACCGGAACGCCGTTGAGGCGGTAGCTGCCGCTGGTGGGGCGGTCCAGGCAGCCCATGATGTTCATCGCCGTGCTCTTGCCCGAGCCCGAGGCGCCCATCACGGCCAGGTAG
>CAZVPB010000173.1:0-4529 GCA_964628165.1 uncultured Cyanobium sp. | reverse complement strand
TGGACGACCTGCTGGGGGAGATCCGGCTGCGGGCCGGGCGGGACGAGCGGGTGCTCGTGACCACCCTCACCAAGCGGATGGCGGAGGACCT
The DNA here is from genome assembly GCA_964628165.1 of uncultured Cyanobium sp. Classification (GTDB taxonomy): domain Bacteria; phylum Cyanobacteriota; class Cyanobacteriia; order PCC-6307; family Cyanobiaceae; genus Cyanobium. The sequence continues at coordinate 4,438 of CAZVPB010000173.1, read as the reverse complement.
CACCGACTACCTGGCGGAGAACGGCGTGCGGGTGCGCTATCTCCACTCGGAGATCCACTCGATCGAGCGGATCGAGATCATCCAGGACCTGCGCAACGGCGCCTACGACGTGCTGGTGGGGGTGAACCTGCTGCGGGAGGGGCTCGACCTGCCGGAGGTGTCCCTGGTGGCCATCCTCGACGCCGACAAGGAGGGGTTCCTGCGGGCGGAGCGCTCGCTGGTGCAGACCATCGGCCGGGCGGCCCGTCACGTGGAGGGGGTGGCGCTCCTCTACGCCGACACCCTCACCGAGTCGATGGAGAAGGCGATCGGCGAGACGGAGCGGCGGCGGGCGATCCAGCAGGAATGGAACGAGGCCAACGGCATCACCCCCCGCCCCGCCGGCAAGCGGGCCGGCAACGCCATCCTGGCCTTCCTGGCGGTGTCGCGCCGGCTCAACGACGAGCAGCTGGAGGAGGCGGCCGAGCAGGCCGAGCACGACGAGGTGCCGCTCGAATCGCTGCCGGAGCTGATCTCCCAGCTGGAGGAGCGGATGAAGGCCGCCGCGAAGAAGCTGGAGTTCGAGGAGGCGGCCAACCTGCGCGACCGCATCAGCCAGCTGCGGCGCAAGCTGGTGGGCAAGGCCTGAGGGTCCTGCTCATCGCCCCCCCGCCTTGAGCACGGTCTTGATGGTCTTGAACAGGATGAGGAGATCCAGCCAGATGCTGGCATTGCGCAGGTAGAAGAGGTCGTAGCTCAGTTTTCGTTCGACGTCCTGCACGCTGGATCCGTAGGGCATGTTCACCTGGGCCCAGCCACTCAGCCCTGGCCGGATCCAGTGCCGCAGCCGGTAATTGGGAATGACCTGCTCCAGTTCGTGCTCGAGTTCGGGCCGTTCAGGGCGGGGACCGATGAGGCTCATCTCGCCGCGAAGCACGTTGAGCAGCTGCGGCAGTTCGTCAAGGCGGGTGCGGCGCAGCCACCGCCCCACCGGCGTGATGCGCGGATCCCGCCTGGAAGCCCACTGGGCGCCGCCCAGCTCAGCGGAGGGCACCATCGTACGGAGCTTGAGCACGTCGAGAGGCGCGCCAAGCAGGCCTGTTCTGCGTTGCCGGTAGAGCACCGGCCCGCCGTCCTGGAGCCTGATCAGCAGAGCGGCCAGCAACAGCAGAGGGGCAGTCAACAGCAGAAGGGCGAGGCTGATCAGCACGTCGGAGTAGCGCTTGAGCTGCTGCTGAGGCGTCGTGCGGCGCCCCTCGATGCGATCTGAGAACAGCAGCCACTGGTCACCGACCCAGCGGGGAGGAATGCGCTGCAGTTCCCGCTCGGCCATCTGGGCAACCGAGGTGACGGGCAGGCCCCGTTCCACCACCTGCTGGCAGAGCGCCCGCATCGCCTCATCCGACGCCACCGCGGGACTCAGGGCCACGGTCCACTCCGGGCCGTCCGGCAGCAGATCGTCGATCTCCGCGCCAGGCTCGTGGCAGCGGATCACCGGCAGCGGCCCGGCCACCGGGGCCGTCCTCCACTCCTCCCGGATCCCGCTGAGCTCGCCGGGATGGAGCACGATCCACCATCGCCGTCCACGCTCCTCGGGTCGCAGGTACCGGAGGAACAGCCGCACGCCGGCGCTCCAGGCGGCGGCCAGGGCGAAGAGGGGCAGCAGAGTGCCCCGATGGAGCAGGGACAGTTCCGGCGGAGCCCGGATCAGCCAGGCCAGCAGGGCCGCGGCCGCCACGGAGGCGGCACTGGTGGTTCCGAGCCGCACCACCAGCTGGGTCCAGGCAAGCGTGGGGAGACGGATGGCGCTGTAGGACCCGAACAGCCAGCCGAGGGTCCAGTAGATCAGCACCACGCAGGCCAGAAGGCCCCTCTGGGGACCGAGGCCGCCGTAGCGGACTTCCAGGACCGCGAGGGCAAGCACCACGAGACCGAGGGCGTCGAGCGCCGCCGCCAGCATCAGCGGCCCCCGGTGGCGTGCCCAGAGCAACTAGGCCCCCCCAGGCGCTTCGCTGCCTTCGGCCCGGTGCCGTTCCTCGCCGCCCAGCCCGAAGGCGGCATGCACGGCCTGCAGGGCGGCCACGCCGGCATGGGCGGCCACCACGCAGCTGGTGCGGATCTCGCTGGTGGCGATCAGCTCGATGTTGACCCCCGCGTCGGCCAGGGCCCGGAAGACGCGGGCGGCGGTGCCGGCGGTGCAGGCCATGGCGGCCCCCACGGCGCTCACCCGGGCGATCGCCGGGCCCTCCTCGAAGCGGGCGCCCGGCCAGCCCCTCAGCACCGGTTCGAGGGCGGCTTCGGCGGCGTGGCGGTCGTCGCGCCGCAGGGTGAAGCTCATGTCGCGGCTGCGCCGGTCCCCTTCGCCGTGGGTGCGCTCCGACTGCACGATGGCGTCGATGCTGATGCCGGCATCGGCGAGGGCGCGGCAGATGACCGCCGCGGTGCCGGGCCGGTCGGGCACGCCGCGGACCGCCACCTGCACCTGGTCCCGGTCGAGGGCCACCCCCCGCACGGCGGGATCATCGGGGTCACAGGGCACCGGCTCGCGCCGCAGCTGCCGCTCGGACAGTTCGAAGGCCTCGGCGGTGGCCCGCAGGGCCCGCTCCCCCTGGATCCCCTCCACCAGGCAGCTGAGCTTCACCTCGCTGGTGGCGATCAGGCGGATGTTCACCCCCACCCGGGCCAGGGTGTCGAAGAAGCGGGCGGCGACGCCGGGCCGCCCCAGGATGCCCACCCCGGAGATGCTCACCTTGGCCATGCCGGCCTCCGTCTCCAGCTGGGCGCCGCCGGCCCCCATCGCCGCCAGCACCTCGCCGCAGACGCGGCGGGCCGTCTCCAGCTCATGCTCCGCCAGGGTGAAGGCGATGTCGTTGCTGGCACCCTCGTGGGTGGCCTGCACGATCAGATCCACGTTGAGCCCCGCGGCGCCGAGGGCTTCGAACAGCTGGGCGGCCACCCCCGGACGGTCGGGCACGTGCGAGAGGGCCAGCACGGCCTGCTGGTTTTCCAGCTCGGCGCCGTCCACGGGCTTGCCCAGTTCGAGTCCCTCGCTGCCGACGGGCCTGGAGGGACCGCTGGTGAGGCGGGTGCCGGGCTCGTCGCTCCAGCTCGACCGCACCACCAGGGACACGCCGTAGTTGCGGGCGATCTCCACGGCGCGGGGATGGAGCACGGCGGCACCGAGGCTGGCCAGCTCCAGCATCTCGTTGCAGCTCACGGTGGGCATCAGCTGCGCGTCGGGAACCCGGCGGGGATCGGAGGTGAGCACGCCGGGCACGTCGGTGTAGATCTCGCAGGCCTCCGCCCCCAGGGCCGCGGCCAGGGCCACCGCGGAGGTGTCGGAGCCGCCGCGGCCGAGGGTGGTGATCTCCTGGAGGTCGGGCCGGCCGCCGCTGCTGCCCTGGAAGCCGGCCACCACCACCACCTGCCCGGCCTCCAGCAGACGGTGCAGCCGTTCGGTGCGGATCTCGAGGATGCGGGCCCGGCCGTGGGTCGACTCGGTCACGATGCCGGCCTGACTGCCGGTCATCGACACGGCGGGGACACCCTCGGCATGGAGGGCCATCGACAGCAGGGCGATCGACACCTGCTCGCCGGTGGAGAGCAGCATGTCCATCTCCCGCTGGGGCGGGTTGTCGCAGAGGGAGCGGGCCAGTGCCGTGAGTTCGTCGGTGGTGTGGCCCATGGCCGACACCACGATCACCAGCTCATGGCCCTCCTCGCGGCAGGCGGCGATGCGGCGGGCCACCACCCGGATGCGGTCGACATCGGCGACGGAGGTGCCGCCGAACTTCTGAACGAGCAGGGCCATCGCCGACGACGTCTCGGCAGGAAACGCCGATTATCGGAGGGTGAGGAAGCCCTCCCGGAAGGCGTCGCCCGGCTCGCTGCCCCGCTTGAGGTCCGCCTCCACCTCCAGCAGCCGGCTCAGCAGGTCCAGCAGCCGCGCCGGCGGCCGGCCGCGGATCTGCCGCCGCATCACGTGGATGCGGCGGGGGTTGCCGATCCCGGCGGCTTTGGCGATCACGCCCACGTCCCGCTCCCCCGCCTGCTCCAGCAGGGCGACCCAGAGCCAGCCGCGGAACTGGCTGCTGAGCGCCGCGACGATCCGCAGGGCGGGCTCGCCCGCCTCGATCAGCGCATCGAGCCGCCCGATCGCCTCGGCCGGCTGGCCCGCCAGCAGCGCGTCGCCCACCGCCAGGCTGGTGGTGGCATGGCCGCCGGTGAGGGCGGCCACCGCCTGTGCCCCCACCGGCTCCCCCGGCCCCGCGTAAAGGGCCAGTTTCTCCAGTTCGCTGGCCAGGCGGGCGCTGTCGCTGCCGATCGCCTCCGCCAGCGCCTCGGCGGCGGAGTCTTCCAGGCGCACCCCCAGCTCCGCGGCGGTGCGGTGCACCAGCTCCAGCTGGCCGGCGCCGTCCCAGGCGTCAGGCAGGGTGAAGCTGCGTTCCTCGGCGATCTT
>CAZVPB010000172.1:0-4627 GCA_964628165.1 uncultured Cyanobium sp. | reverse complement strand
CCATCGAGTTGGCCATGTCGACCCGGTCGCCGCCCCAGGTGAGGATCTGGCCCTCCAGCATCGTCTTCACCCAGACGTACTGGGCCTTGTCGAGGGCATGGCGGCCCTCGAGCTGGTCGGCGTCGAGGGCGGCGGCGATGGCCGCGCCGGGGCGGTAGCCGCTGAGCCGCTGCCGCAGTTCAGGGTGGAGCAAAGGCGGCACCAGGGCGGCGCAGGCGAGCCAGGGCTGGAGGCAGCTGGGGGTGAAGCCCACCACCTCGTCGAGATCCGGGTCGTCCACCGTCTCGATCGCCAGCATCGAGCCCTGCACCAGGGCGTTGCTCTCCTGGAGCAGCTCCTGCCAGCTGGCCCGTTCCTCGGCGGGAAGGTCGTCGAGGCCATGGAGAAACATGTCCCGGCGGAAGGCGGGATAGCCGCCGAAGAGCTCGTCGGAGCCTTCGCCGGTCATCACCACCTTGTAATCCACCGCGTGCACGTGGCGGCTCATCAGGTACTTGGCCACCGCAAGGGTGTTGTAGATGGTGCGCTCCGTGTGCCAGAGGGTGCGCTCCAGATACCCGTAGAGCTCCTCGGCGGAGAGGAGCATCACGTCCTGCTCGGCTCCGGTGGCCTCCGCCATCTCCCGGGCGATGGGCGTCTCGTCGTAGCGGCTGTCGTCGAAGCCGATGGTGAAGGCCTTCACCGGGTTCTGGCGCAGGGCGGCGGCCAGGCCCAGGATCGAGCAGGAGTCGATGCCGCCGGAGAGGTAGCAGCCCACCGGCACGTCCGCCACCAGGCGCAGCTCCACCGCCTCGAGCAGGGAGCGGCGGATGGCGTCCACATGGTGCTGCTCGCCGAGGGAGCGATCCCGTTCGCCGATGCGGGGGAAGTCCATGTCCCAGAAGCGCTCGTCGCGGATCACCAGCTGCCCCCCCGGCTTCCGCTCGATCCGCACCACATGGCCGGGCTTCACCTGATGGATCCCCTCGAAGGCGGTGGTGCCCGGCACCATCGTCTGCATCAGCTGGTGGAACAGCCCCTCCGGACTGAACCGCCGCCGCACGGAGGGGTGAGCGAAGAGCACCTTCAGCTCCGAGCCGAAGACGATGCCCTCGGGTGTTTCGCACCAGTACTGGGGCTTGATGCCGAAGCGGTCACGCACCAGCGTCAGCGCATCGTCCTCGCGGTCGTAGAGGGCAAAGGCGAACTCGCCCCGCAGCAGCGGCAGGGTGGCCTCCATGCCGCGGTCCTGGTAGAGGCGCAGCAGGATCTCCGAATCGCTCTTGCTCGTGAAGCGGGCTCCGCGGGCCACCAGGTCGGCGCGGATGCGCTGGAAGTCGTAGAACTCGCCGTTGTGGGCCATCAGCACCCGGCCGTCCTCGGACAGGAACGGCTGGCGGGCCCGCTGTTCGTTGAGGTCGATGATCGAGAGGCGGGCATGGCAGAAGCCCACCCCGAGTCCCTCCGGCGCCGCGTACCCGAAGCCGTCCGGACCCCGGTGCACCTGGATCGCCGCCATGTTCACGAGCAGCTGGGGATCCACCGGCCGCTGGCGGTCGCGATGGAAGATTCCTCCGATTCCACACATGGTTCCGCCCTCCTCAGATCACGTCGAGCACGCGCTCGGCCCGCTCCACCAGGCAGGTGAGCAGCGCCATGCGCAGGAACACCGCCCCCCGGGCCTGGGAGAAGTACCAGTTGTGGGGTGTGGCATCGAGGCTGGTGCTCAGCTCCTCGCCCCGGGCGAGGGGGTGCAGGATCATGGCGTTGGGTCGCAGCGGCAGGTCGGCGTGGAGGCGGAAGCTGGTGCCGTGGGTTTCATAGCTGTCCCCCACCCAGGCGATGGCATTGATGTAGATGACGTCCAGATCCGGAACGCAGGCCTGGAGATCGGTGCTGGTGCGGATCACCAGGCCGGCACGCTCGAGATCCTCCCGCTGGCCGGGCTCGAAGACCTCCGAGGGCGCCAGGGAGGGATCGTGGAAGAGGATCACCTCGCTGGCCATCGTGGGGAAGTGGGCGAGGATGCGCAACAGGCTCCGCACGGTGCGCATGCGCTTCGGCAGCCCGACGATGCCGATGCGCACCCGCTCGTCGACCGGAACATGGGGTCGTGAGAGATCCGGCCGCCACTTGAAGATCGTGTAGAGATCGGCCATCGCCTGGGTGGGATGCTCATCGGTGCCGTTGCCGGCGTTGATGATCGGGATCCGCAGCGAGGGGGCCATGCGGTAGATCGACTCGCCGTCCGAATCGCGCAGCACCACGCAGTCGCCGTAGTGATTGAACATCTCGGCGATGTCGGCGTGGGATTCCCCCTTGGCGATGCCGGTGGTGGAGCGGTCGGTGATGTTGATGGAGTCGCCGCCCAGCCGGTGCCAGGCGCTGTCGAAGGAGAGGCGGGTGCGGGTGCTGGGTTCGAAGAAGGCGTTGATCAGGATCTTGCCCTTGAGCGGAGCGTTGAAGCGGATGAAGCGCTGCGGATTGCTCTCGAACTTGGCCGCCAGCCGGAACAGCTGCAGCAGGGTGGCGGGCTCGTACTGGCGGATCGACAGCACGTGCTGGTCGGCCAGCGGCCGCAGCAGGTCGCCGTCCTCGGGAATGCTGCCGAGCAGCGCCTTGGGATGGGCATCGCCGTAGATGTCGGGGCAGTTCCGGTCGAACCGGCTCGCCTCGCTCAGATCGGTTCTCCCGCTCTGGGTCTCCATCAGCACGGATCCACCGCCTGCAATGTTTCCACCCCTAGCGGGCAGGGGGAGGATCGGCCAGGCTCTTTCCTGGATCCTTCACCATCCGCAGGCCTTGGCCCCGGCGGGTGATCGGGGGTCACCACGTTCGCCCCCGCCGCATCTCCACCACCCAGATGGCCAGGATGAGCAGCGTCATCGCCACCAGGCCGATGATGCCGCCCTTCACGATCACGCTGAAGGCGGCCGGCGGCGCGGTGAAGAGGAAGAGGGGATGGGGCATGAGCCGTCAGTGATGGGCGAGCCGGCGCCAGTCGAAATCCTCCGGCGCCAGATGGGTCCAGGCCGCCATCACCACCGCCGAGACGGCGGCGGAGAGAAGCGCCGCGCAGTAGGGGGCGATCCACACGTAGGCCGCCAGGCCCACCGCCGATCCGCTCACCATCGCCACGAGGGCGCCGTGGCGGCTGGCGCTCTTCCAGTAGAGCCCGTAGGCGATCGGCCAGATCGTGGAGGCCACCAGGGCACCGGTGAACAGCAGCAGCTGATACATGGAGGTGATGTAGCTCCAGGAGAGGAGCACCGTGACGCCCCCCAGCAAAACCACGATCCGGCGGGCGGCACGGCGCACCTGTTCGTCGGTGGCCTGGGGCCTCAGCATCTTCACGTACACGTCCTCCGCCAGCAGATCGGCCGTGGAGGCCAGCAGGGAATCGAGGGTGGAGGTGAGGGAGGCGAAGATGATGATGAACACCATCATCGCGCCCGCCGACCCCAGCAGTCGCGCCGTCATCAGCGGGAACACCATGTTCACCTGGGGGACCGGCAGGTCGCGGGCCAGGGCCATCAGCGCGATCGAACCGGTGACGATCGGAACGGTGACCCAGGCGACGCCGCCGAGAATGAAGGAGCGGAACACCACCGACTCGCGGCTGGCGAACACCCGCGACCACCAGATGTTGTTGTGGAACACCTCCCCCATGCTGAACAGGCCGGTGTTCCAGGCGAAGAGAAGGCCTGCCGGCAGCAGCAGGTTGAGCCGGGAGGGATGGTTCTCGGCCAGCTGCGTGTAGATGGCCTCGGTGCCGAAGCGGCTGTAGCCCAGCACCGCCACCACCGCCAGCAGCACCATGATCAGCATCGACTGGATGAAGTCGGTGCCCACCACCGCCTTCATCCCGCCGAAGAGGGTGTACACGGTGGAGACGCCGATCACCAGCAGCATGCCCACGCGGTAGTCGAAGCCGGAGAGGGACTGCAGCAGCAGCCCGGCCCCCATGCCCTGGGTGATCAGGAAGCCGGCGGTGTACACGAGGGTGATCAGCAGGAACACCGCCCAGGTGAGGCGGCCGTAGCGCATCCGCACGAAATCGCCGCTGGTGCGCGCATGGGGCATCACCCGCTTGATGCGGATGGCGAGCGGAGCGAACAGCAGCAGTCCGAGGCCGGCCAGGGCATAGCCGAACATGCCCCACAGCCCCAGGGTGTAGCCCACCTCCGGGGCGGCGAGGGTGGTGTTGCCCGTCACCCAGCTGGCCATGAGGGTGGCGGTGCTGAGGGCGAGGCCGATGTTGCGGCCGGCGAGCAGGTAGTCGTCGGCGGCGCTGCCGCTCCGGCGCCCCCACCAGATGCCCAGGGCGATCCAGAGCACCGAGAACACCACCAGAAGGAACCAGGCGATGCCGGGATCGAGGAGGGGGGAGGAATTCATGCGGACCGGTCGAAGGGATCACGGTGGCGCCAGTGGCGGTGCCCGCGCAGGATCATCACGACCGTGACCAGGGTCACCGCCCCCCCGAGGCAGAACATCAGGACGGCCAGCTGGAACTCGCTCAAGGGCAGGAACGCCGCGGCGGGCGTGGCGGACAGCAAAAAGGCTCCCGGCATGGCCGGGAGCCGGGGGAGTTGGTGGCGGGGGCGAGATTTGAACTCGCGACCTTCGGGTTATGAGCCCGACGAGC
>CAZVPB010000171.1:0-4758 GCA_964628165.1 uncultured Cyanobium sp. | reverse complement strand
GGCGCAGCATGTCGATCTCCTCGTTGATCGACGCCGTCTTGGCGATGTAGGTGTCCGAGACCGGCACGTAGGCCTCGGGCTGGTAGTAGTCGTAATAGGAGATGAAGTATTCGACGGCGTTGTTCGGGAAGAACTCCCGCAGCTCGTTGCAGAGCTGGGCGGCCAGGGTCTTGTTGTGGGCCAGCACCAGCGTCGGCCGGCCGGTACGGGCGATCACGTTGGCGATCGTGAAGGTCTTGCCGGTGCCGGTGGCCCCCAGCAGGGTCTGGAAGCGGTCGCCGCGATCGACGCCGCCGGTGAGGGCGTCGATCGCGGCGGGCTGGTCGCCCATCGGGGTGTAGGGGGCCTGAAGCTGGAACGCCATCAGGCCATTCTGGCCGCCCCGCTCAGGCGCCGTCGCCGCCGGGCAGCAGGCCCAGGATGATGCCGCTCAGCACGCTGTAGACGAGGGCGCCCAGCACCGCGCTGAGCAGACCCTTGCGCAGGCGGAAGCCCTGGATCAGCCAGGCCGCCAGCGCGAAGAGCACGACGGTGATGAGGAAGTTGAACAGAAGGGAGACCGGGCTCAGCAGTCCGCCGATCGAGGTGACGAACCAGACCGGCCCGAACAGCAGCTTGAGGGGCCAGGTGAGCAGGATGCCCAGCAGGCCGATGACGATCGCCGACAGCAGCGCAATGGAGAAACTTTCCATCTCCACCCCGAGGGGCAGCCAGGCCACGACGAGAAGGATCAGGGCCCGGATCGGCCACTGCAGGAGCCAGAGCAGGCCACCCATGGGAGTCGGTTCGATGTGCAGTTCAGCCTAGGCAGAAGGTTCGGAGCGGACAACGGAGGCCGTGCCGATGCCGGCGGGCAGGGCCTCCCGCAGCGCCCGCACCGCCGCCACCATCGCCAGTTCGTCGCCGAGGCGGTTCACGGCGGAGCCGACCCCGACACCGCTGGCGCCGGCGGCGACCGCCATCGGCGCGGTGACCGCCGAGAGGCCCGAGGCGCAGAGCACCGGCACCGGCAGGCCGGAGTGGGCGAGGGCGCGGCTGATCGCATGGGCCGCCGCCAGGGTGGGCGTGGCCTTCTCGACCAGGCCGAGGGTGCCGGCCCCCAGCGGGCGGGCACTGGTGCCCCCCTCGGTCTGGATCAGGTCGGCGCCCGCCTCGGCCAGCGCCACCGCCAGCCGTTCCTGTTCATCGAGGGGCAGCACGTGGGGCACCGTCACCGAGAGCACCACCCCGGGCAGCAGCGCGCGGGTGCGGCGGGTGAGCTCCAGCACCTCCCCGGCGCCGAACACGATGCCGCGGGGATAGAAGCTGTCGAAGTTGCCGATCTCGGCCATCACCGCGCCGGCCGCCACGGCGGCGGGGAAACGCTCGGGCTCCACCGACGACACGCAGACCGGCAGGGCGGGGGCGGCCTCGGCCACGGCCGCCACCAGGCGGGGCTCGCAGGCGATGTCGAGCAGATCGGCCCCGCCGGCGGCCGCGGCCCGGGCGATCCGCGTCACCGAAGCGGCCTCGAAGTTGGCCAGCCCGGCGATCACCTTGAGCAGGGACCGCTGCGCGAGGGCATGCCGCAGGGCGGCGGGCAGGCTGGAGAGGCGCGACATCAGCGGTGGTGCGGGAGTCTGAGGGGATTGTCCCATCCGGGCACGCGGCCCGGAGCGCCTGGACGGCGATGCACCAGCGGCTGCACCGTCATCTGCTGCGGCATCCTGGACTGCTGCCCCCGAGCACGCCGCTGCTGCTGGCGGTCTCCGGCGGGCAGGACTCCATGGCCCTCGCCACCCTGCTGACCGACCTCGCCCGGCTGCACGGCTGGCGGCTGCGGCTGTGGCACGGCGACCATGGCTGGCGGCCGGAATCGGCCCGCCAGGCGGAGGAACTGGCGGCCTGGGCGGGGCGGCGGGGGCTGCCCCTCGCGCTCGAACGGGCGGCGGCGGAGGGCGAGCCCCCCCGCGGCGAGGCCGCGGCCCGCCAGTGGCGCTACACCTGCCTGGAACGGCAGGCCCGACGCCATCGCTGCCCCGTGGTGGTGACGGGCCACACCGCCACCGACCGGGCCGAGACGGTGCTGCTCAACCTGGCCCGGGGCTGCCACCGCCGCGGCCTCGCCAGCCTGCGGGCCAGCCGGCCGCTGCCGGCCGAGGCGGGCGCCGGGGGGCAGGAGGCGGTGCGGCTGGTGCGGCCGATGCTGATCTTCAGCCGTGAGGAGACCGCCCTCTTCTGCCGCCTGCGGGAGGTTCCGGTGTGGCCGGACCCCACCAATGCCGATGGGCGGCTGCGGCGCAACCGGGTGCGCTCCGAGCTGCTGCCGGTGCTGGAGGAGCTCCATCCGGGTGCCTGCCGCCGCATCAGCCTCCAGGCCGACCGGCTCGCCGAGGAGGAGGACCGCACCGATGAACTCACCGAGCTGGCGCTGCGGGGGCTGGCCGCAGGCGGCGATGGGGCCGGCGCCGCCCCTCCCGAACGGCTCGACCGGGGCGCCCTGGCCTCCCTGTCCGGCGCCAGCCAGCGCCGGCTCCTGCAGCGCTGGATCGGCGACCGCTCCGGCTTCCCCCCCGAGGCCGGCGCCCTCGAGGAGGTGATCGCCGCCCTGCCGCAGCGCCGGGGGCCCGGTGAGCGGACCCTGCGGGGCGGTTGGCGGCTGCACTGGGATCGCCGCACACTGGAGCTCGATCCTCCCGAGGACCCCGATGGCCGCAGCCCCTGAATCCGGCGACGCCCTGGAGCGCTACGCCGCCATCGAGACGGCCTACCGGGCCGAACGCTGGTTCGGCGTGCTCGAACAGGGCAACGCCCTGCTGGCGGATCTGGGGCCTGCCGGCACGGCGGAGCCGGGCGGGCTGAGGGAACGCCTGCAGCTGCTGCTCGGCCACACCCACCTGCACGGCCTGGGGGACCGTGCCGCCGCGGCCCGCTGCTACCGCGAGGTGCTCGCCACCAGCTCCGATCCCCGGCTGCGGCAGAGCGCCGAGGAGGAACTGAGGCTGTGCGAGGCCCCCGAGGCGGGCGGGGCGTCGACGGCTGCCGCCCCCTGGCTGGAGGCCGGCGGCGACAGGACCGCCCGATCCCCCGGAAACCCTCAGCCCCTCATTCCCGAGGTGGTGGAGGAACCGGAGCTGATCGAGGTGCACCAGGCGGATCCCCGCCTCGCCGAGGATCTGGAACTGCCCCTGAGGGAGCCCGGACCGGCGGACGACCCGGAGCTCCTGCGGGGGCTGATGCGGGTGGTGCTGAGCTGAGTCAGCGTCCCTGGCCGGCCGCCACCGCCGCGGAGCGACGCCGGCGGGTGCGGCCGCCGGAGGGCTGCTCGCTCTCTTCGCGGCGGGGCCGGCCACCGGTGCGCCCCTCGCCGGCGGCGGCGGGCTCGGACCGCCGCTTGTAGGGCGGTGTGCCGGCGGGCGCGGGCTGCACCAGGCAGAGGATCAGGGGCTCCACCTGCAGTTCACGCCGCAGGCGCCGCTGCAGGCCGATCTCCACCTCCCGCTGCAGGCCCACCCAGTCCACCTCGGGCGCCTTCCCGTTGCCGGGACGGGAGAGCTGCTTCCAGCGGTTCTCGAGCACCCAGCCGATCTCCCGCTCCGCCCAGATCGAGAGCTTGCGGGGATCGGCGGTGGTCACGACGCCCCGCAGGTTGACCCGCGGCGGCGCCGCCAGGGCGCCGTCGTTGCTGATGGCGGCCAGCAGGGTGATCACGCCGTCCTCGGCCAGCTGCTGGCGCTCCTTGAGCACGCGGGCGTCCACGATGCCGTTGCGGGAGGCGTCGAGCAGCTCGATGCCCGCCTTGACGGGGTCCCCCTTGCGGATCGAGTCGGGCGTCAGCTCCACCACGTCGCCGTTGTCGATGATGAGCATGTTGTCGGCCGGCACCCCCATCGCCTGGGCGGTGCGGCTGTGGCACACCAGCATCCGGTGCTCGCCGTGCACGGGCACGAAGAACTTCGGCCGGGTGAGGGCCAGCATCAGCTTCTGGTCCTCCTGGCAGCCGTGTCCCGACACGTGGATGCCCTCGCCCTTGCCGTAGACGACCTTGGCGCCCAGCATCATCAGCCGGTCGATCGTGTTGACCACCGAGATCGTGTTGCCGGGGATCGGACTGGCGGAGAAGATGATCGTGTCGCTGGGCTTCACCTGCACCTGGGGGTGCTCCCCGCGGGAGATCCGGCTGAGGGCGGCCAGCGGCTCCCCCTGGCTGCCGGTCATCAGCAGCAGCGTCTCGCGATCGGGCAGGTCGCGGATCTGCTTGATCGGCACGAACAGATCATCGGGGGCACGCATGTAGCCCAGTTCCCGCGCCTTGGCGATCACGTTGAGCATGGAGCGGCCCAGCAGGCCCACCTTGCGGCCGTTCTTGAGGGCCAGCTCCAGGATCATCGCGACGCGATGGATCGAGCTGGCGAAGGTGGTGATGATCACCCGACCCTCCGCCTGGGAGATGTGCTGGTCGAGCTTGGGGAACACCGCCCGTTCGGAGGGGGTGAAGCCGGGCACCTCGGCGTTGGTGGAGTCACTGAAGAGGCACAGCACGCCCTGTTCGCCGTAGTGGGCCAGCCGGGCCATGTCGAAGTGTTCCCCGTCCACCGGTGTGTGGTCGAACTTGAAGTCGCCGGTGAAGACCACGACCCCCACCGGCGTGGTGACGGCCAGCGTGAAGCTGTCCGCCATCGAGGGGGTGTTGCGGATGCACTCCCCCGAGAAGTGCCGCCCCCCCTTGCCCCCCGCGCGGGCCGGCGCGGTCCGGATGGTGGTCCGGCCGGTGACGCC
>CAZVPB010000170.1:0-4819 GCA_964628165.1 uncultured Cyanobium sp. | reverse complement strand
CGACGATGGCCTCGGGGCGGCGGTGGTGGGCACCTTCGCCAACTGCGCCGGCGGCGAGACCCCCTGGGGCACGGTGCTCAGCGCCGAGGAGAACTTCCAGGACCAGGTGGTGGAGGCGGTCCACGCCGACGGATCCTCCCCCTCCCCGGCCGAGCTCCCCTTCCGCTGGGATGGCGAGCGGCTGGGGGGCCTCGGCAATCCCTTCGGCCTCGCCGGCAACAAGTACGGCTGGATGGTGGAGGTGGACCCGCGCCGGCCCCGCGCCACCCCGGTGAAGCACAGCTGGCTGGGCCGCTTCCGCCACGAGGCGGTGGCGGTGCGGGCCGAGGCCGGCCGGCCGCTGGTGGTGCTCTCCGGCTGCGACCGCCACGGCGGCCACCTCTACCGCTTCGTGAGCGACGGGGTGGTGGCCGATCCGGCCGACCCCGCCAATTCCCGGCTGTTCGAGGCGGGGCGGCTGGAGGCGGCGCGCTTCGAGCCGGACGGCACGGGCCGCTGGCTCCCCCTCGGGCCGGACACCCCCGTCGATCCGCTGCCCCCCTCCCACTTCCGCCGCTTCGGCCTGGAGGTGGCGGCGCTGGTGCCCCACGGCGACCGCCGCCTCCCCGGCGCCGAGGCGCTCGCCAGCGACGCGGCCGTGGAGGACTACCGGCGCCGCCATCCCACCCTGGCGGCGCTGTACCCCGGCGCGGGCGAGGCGCGCATGGGCGCGATCCTCATCGATGCCCATCTCGCCGCCAATGCGGCGGGGGCGACGCCGGCGGCGCGGCCGGAGGACACCGTGTTCGACCCCACCAGCGGCGACTGGCTGATCGCCTTCACCGCGGCGGGGCGCACCGCCGAAGGCTGCGCCGACCCGGCGATCTTCGGCGGACCGGGCGGCGAACCCCTCTGGCCCCACGGCTGGGTGATGCGGCTGAGCGAGGCGGAGGATCGGGGCGAGCACCGCTTCCGCTGGCGGATGGCGGCCACCGGCGGCGCCCCCTGGCGGGGCGGGCTGGGCTTCTCCCACCCCGACAACCTGGCGGTGGACGGGGCCGGCAACGTGTGGATCACCACCGACCGCTCCGGCGGCAGCGACGAGCTCGATCTGTTCGGCAACAACGGCTGCTGGGTGCTGCCCCGCCGGGGTCCGGCCGCCGGCGAGGCCCTCTGCTTCGCCCTCGCGCCGATGGAGAGCGAGCTCACCGGCCCCTGCTTCGATCCCGAGGGCACCACCCTGTTCCTGGCGGTGCAGCACCCCGGCGAGGAGCACGGCACCCGCCGCGACGGGGCGGCCGAGGTGCGCGACTTCCGCCTCGTGGACCGCGACGGCGGCTCCTTTCTCCAGCGGCGCACGGTGCCGCTGGGCTCCAACTGGCCCTCGGGGGTGCCCAACCGGGCGCCACGGCCGGCGCTGGTGGCGATCCGCCGCTCCGGCGGCGGGCCGCTGCTGCCGCTCTGAGCGGCAGGCCCTCAGCCGCCGGAGGGATCCGGCGGCGCGATCCACCGCTCCAGCCAGGGCAGCACCAGGCCCACGCCGGTGCCCAGCGCCGTGGCCGTTCCCGCCTGGAGCAGCCCCACCGGGCCGAGGGGCCGGCAGCCGAAGGCCTGGGAGAGGCCCGGGATCTGCACCGTGGCCACCAGCCCCCCCAGCGAAGCCACGCCGGTGGCGAGGGTGAGGGGGTCGCTGCGGCCGCTCGCCAGCATCTGACCCAGCTGGGTGCCCACCAGGGTGAGCAGGCCGACGGTGTCGGCGGTGGCCCGCCCGCCGCCCCGCTCCGCCAGGGAGCGGGCCAGGCCGCTGGTGACGGCGGTCACGGCGGCCTTGCGCAGGATGTCGCGGTCGAGGGCGCGGCCGAGGCTGGCCTCCGGACCCTCCCGCAGCAGCTCGGCCGGATCGAGCCGGGCCGGCGGCCGCATGGCGATCGCCAGGGCGGGGGCCACGTCGGTGAGCAGGTTGAGCAGCAGCAGCTGGCGGGTGTTCAGCGCCGGCTCCCCCTGGCTCAGGCCGGCGACGAGGGTGAAGCCGATCTCGCCGAGGTTGCCGCCCACCAGCAGCGCCACCGCGTCCCGCACCGAACGCCACAGGGCGCGGCCCTCCAGCACCGCCCGCACGATCGTCTCGATCCGCCCGTCGGTCACGACGATGTCGGCCGCCTGGCGGGCGGCCTCGGTGGCCTTCTCCCCCAGGGCGATGCCCACCTCCGCCAGCCGGATCGCCGGGGCGTCGTTGGCGCCGTCGCCGGTCATGCCCACCACCAGGCCCGCCTGCCGCAGCGCCCGCACCAGCCGCAGCTTCTGCATCGAGGTGACGCGGGCGAACACCGCCGCCCGCTGGGCCGCCTCCCGCAGCTCGCCGTCGTCCATGGCCTCGATGTCCGGCCCGGTGAGCACGGTGCCGTCGCTGGGCAGGCCCAGGTCCGCGGCGATGGCACGGGCCGTGGCGGGGTGATCGCCGGTGATGATCTTCACCTCGATGCCCGCCCGCCGCAGATCGTCGAGCGCCGCCCGGGCGGTGGGGCGGACCGGGTCCGCCAGGGCCACGAAGCCGAGGAAGTCGAGATCCCCCACGTGGTCGTCGCGGAGCGGCGACTCCACGCCCAGTGCCCGCCGCGCCACCGCCAGCACCCGCAACCCCCCCTCGGCGAGCTCGCGGGCGACGCCGGCCAGCCGGTGCCGCTCCTCCTCCGCCAGCGGCACCGGGCCTGCGGCGGCGTGGAAGCGGGCGCAGGCCCGCAGCACCCCCTCCGGCGCCCCCTTCACGCAGAGCAGCGCCTCGTCGTGGAGATGGCCGAGGCTGGCGTGGTAGCCCCGGCCGGGCTCGAAGGGCAGCTCCTGCCTCAGGCACCAGCCCTCGCCGTCGATGCCCGCCTCCTCCGCCCCCCGCCGCGTCGCCCGGTCGGTGGGATGGGGGAGGCGCTTGCCCGGCTCCGGCACCGGCGTGGCGTACAGGGCGACGCGCAGCACCTCGCGGCCGGCGGTGTCGATCTCCTCGAGGGCCAGGCTGCGGCCGTCCGCCCACAGCCGCACCAGCTGGATGCGGCCGCTGGTGAGGGTGCCGGTCTTGTCGAGGCAGAGCACCTGCACCCGGCCGAGCGACTCGACGGCACGGGGATTGCGCACCAGCACCTTCTCCTGCGAAAGCCGGCCGGCGGCGGCGAACTGGGCCAGGCTGGCGATCACCGGCAGGCCCTCCGGCACCGCCGCCACCGCCAGGGCCACCGCCTCGCTGAGGGCCTCGCGGGGATCCTGGCCCCGGGCCAGGGCCGCCAGCAGCAGGGCGGCGCCGCTGAAGGTGGCGACCGGCGTGGTGATGTCGGTGAGCCCCTGCAGCCGCGCCTCCACGCCGCCGGCGGTGGCGGCGTGGCGCACGGCCGCCAGGCCGCGGCGGGCCTCGGTGGCGTCCCCGGTGGCCACCACCACCGCCGTGGCCTCCCCCGCCACCACGGTGGTGCCCTGGTAGAGCATCGAGCTCCGCTCGGCCAGGGCGGCGGCCTCGGTAGGCCGGGGATCCTTCGCCACCGGGAAGGATTCGCCGGTCAGCACCGCCTCGTCCACCTGCAGGCCGCTGGCCAGCACCAGCCGGCAGTCGGCCGGCACCACGTCGCCGGCCTCCAGCAGCACCAGATCCCCCTGGCGCAGGGTCGCGGCGTCGACGCGCCCGGGCCGGCCGCCGCGCCGCACCCACACCGGCGCCTCCTCATGGGTCTGGAGGCCGGCCAGAGCCTGCTCCACCCGCTGGCGCTGAACGGCGCCGATCACCGCGTTGAGGCCGAGCACGGCGAGAATCAGCCCGGCATCGCCGGGGGCCCCCATCAGGGCCGAGAGGATGGCCCCCGCTCCGAGGACCGGCACCAGGGGCGTGTCGAATTCCTCCATCACCCGGCCCGCCAGCCCTGCCTGCCGGCCGGAGGTCGAGGCGGAGGGCTCCTCGGCGGACTCCACGCCGTTCGGCAGCCCCTGGCGGGAGCTGCCCAGGCGGCGCAGCACCTCCTCCACCTCCAGGCCGTGCCAGGGCACCGTGTCGGCCGCCGGCCGGGGCGGGCGGGGATCCACCCGGCGGGCCAGCCGCAGACCGTTGCCCATCGCCGCCAGGGCGATCAGGTGGGCGGCCTGGTTCACCTGCAGGGTGGCCTCCTCGCTGAGGCCGTCGAGGCAGAGGGTCATGCCCGCCACCACCTCCATGAGGGCGGCCTGCACGCTCTGGGCGGAGCAGCGGCGGGCCGGCCGGATGGCGGAGAACAGCAGCCAGGCCGGCTCCAGGTCGGCCCCGGCCCGCAGGTGGGCGCCGGACCGGGCGGCCCGCCCGCCAACGGCGAAGGCCACGCTGAGGTCCGCCGCCGCCACCGGCAGCTCGGCGCCCGCCAGCAGCAGCACCACCCGCCCCTCCCGCTGCAGCCCCTCCACCGCCTCGATCGCCGCCTCGCCGGTGGGGATCCGCCGTTCCGCCCCGCCGCGCACCGTCGCCTCCGGCGGCGCCGCCAGCACCCGCAGCAGGCCGGCGTCCCGCGCCGCCGCCAGCAGGGTCGGCCCCCAGCGGTCGTCCAGCAGGGTCCGGTCGATCACCACCGTGTCGACCCGGTCGAGGCATTCGAGCGCCCGGGGATCGAGCAGCAGCGAGCCCCGCTCCTCCAGCCGGCGGCCCAGTTCGAGGCAGAAGGCGGTGCGGCCCAGCACGGCCGGCCGCGGCAGGCCCCCCAGCACCGCCGCCTCCGCGCCGGCCAGGTCGCGGGAGGCGGCCAGGCCGAAGCCGAAGGCCCCCAGCGACAGCATCGCCGCCCGCTCGGCGTAGCGCTCGATCGGGCCGTGGGGGAGCGGCACCGGCCGCTCCGCCGTT
>CAZVPB010000169.1:0-4859 GCA_964628165.1 uncultured Cyanobium sp. | reverse complement strand
ATGCGGGCGATGCGGCGGATGTGGCCGCTGAAGGTGGAGAGGTTCTGCTGCAGCGACTGCTCATCGCCGATGTCGGCCAGCACCAGGCCGCACCAGGGCAGGCAGGGGGTGCCGCTGCAGGGCAGGAAGAGACCGGCGCGGGTCATCAGCGCCGCCAGGCCGATGCTCTTGAGGGTCACGGTCTTGCCGCCGGTGTTGGGGCCGGTGATCGCCACCACCCGCAGCTGCGGCGCCACGCTCACCGACACCGGCACCACGGGGTGGCCCCCCTGCCGCTTCTGCTGCCAGAGCAGCAGGGGATGGCGCAGGTCGCGCAGCTCGAAGGGGGCCCCGCTCGTGTCCGCCAGCGCGGGGCGCACCGCCCCCAGCCAGGCGCCGTAGCGGGCCCGGGCCAGGGCCGCGTCCAGCCGCACCAGGGTGGCCTGCAGCACCGCGAGCGCCTCGGTGTGGCCGGCCACCGCACTGCTGAGTTCACGCAGCACGGCCTGCTCCAGGTCCCGCTCCTGGCCCTCCAGATCGACGATGCGGTTGCCCAGCGCCAGCACCGCCTGGGGCTCGATGAACAGGGTCTGGCCGGAGGCGGAACTGTCGTGCACCTGGCCGGGCACCTGGCCGGCGGCGCCGGCCTTCACGGCCAGCACCGGGCGGCCGCTGCGCTCGGCGATCACCGTGTCCTGGAGCAGAGGCATCCAGCGCCGCAGCAGCACATGGAGCCGCTCGCGCCGCTCACTGCGGCTGGCCTGCAGCTGGCGGCGCAGCGCCGCCAGGGGAGCGCTGGCACGGTCGGCCACCCGGCCGCCCTCCTCCAGGCAGAAGCGCAGACGCTGCTCCAGCTCCGGCAGGGTGCGCAGCTCCGTCACCAGAGCGGTGCTGACCGGCCGTTGGTCAGGGTCCTCGATCTGGCGCCGCAGGCGTCGGGCCGCGGCCAGGGTGCCGGCCAGCTCGAGCAGGGCCTCACCGGATGCGATGCCGCCCTTGGCACAGAGGTCGACGCTGGGCCCGATGTCGCCCACACCCCGGAAACTCAGGCCACCCTCGATCAGCCCATCGAGGCCCAGCAGCTCCGCGGTCTCGGCCAGCAGGGCGCGGCTCTCCTCCAGCACCGACGGCAGGGGGAGGTTGTGGCAGTGGCGGCGGCCGGCGGCGGTGCCGGCGAAGCTGGCGAGGTGAGCGGCAAGCCGCGGCCACTCCAGCAGCTCCAGGGTCTCCTGCTCGATCGCGGCCGGGGTCACGGCGGGGGCGGCGGGATCGGCGCCTGCCCCGGCACGTTGCTGGGGATGCCGCCGGCGGGCTCGTAGAGCAGTTCCAGCCAGTTGCCTTCCGGATCCTGCAGGTAGAAGCTGGCGGTGCCGTCGCGGTGATCATGCACCGGACCGCAACGGTGACCGGCGGCCACGAGGCCGTCGCGGGCGGCATCGACCTCGGCCCGCTCGCGCACATGCAGAGCGAGGTGGGGGCCGGCGGCGGTGTAATCGGCACTGAGCAGGGCGATGCCGGCAGCGTCGCCGGGCCACTGCAGATAGGCCCAGTCGGGCGCGTCCCAGGTGAGCCGCAGGCCCAGGGCCTGGTAGAAGGCCTTGGCGCGGCCGATGTCCTGAACCCGCAGGGCCACATGACCGAGGCGGTGGGAGACGGGCAGCGGCGGCACGGGCAGCGTCGGCTCGGTGGCCATCAGCCCTCCCGCAGCCAGCGGGCCGCGTCGCAGGCGTGATAGGTGAGGATCAGATCCGCACCGGCACGCCGGAAGCACAGCAGGGTTTCCAGCACCACGGCCCGCTCGTCGATCCAGCCCTTCTCGGCCGCCGCCTTCACCATGGCGTACTCACCGCTCACGTTGTAGGCGGCGATCGGCTGCTCGCTCTCGCGCCGCAGGCGATGGATGATGTCGAGGTAGGCCAGACCCGGCTTCACCATCAGGATGTCGGCCCCCTCGCTCTCATCGAGCTGGGCCTCGAGAATCGCTTCACGGCCGTTGGCCGGGTCCATCTGGTAGGTGCTCTTGTCCTTGGGGATGGGCTTGCCGCCGGTAGCCCGGGGTGCCGAATCGAGGGCCTCGCGGAACGGGCCGTAGTAGGCGCTGGCGTACTTGGCCGTGTAGCTGATGATGCCCACGTGCTCGAAGCCCTCCTCATCGAGGGCTTCGCGGATGGCCCCCACGCGCCCATCCATCATGTCGCTGGGGCCGATCAGGTCGGCGCCGGCGCGGGCCTGCACCACCGCCTGCCGGCAGAGGATGGCCACGGTCTCGTCGTTGAGCACCACCCCCTCCGCACTGACGATGCCGTCGTGACCGTCGCAGGAGTAGGGGTCGAGGGCCACGTCGGTCATGATCGCCATGGCCGGATGCACCTCCTTGAGGCGGCGGATCGCCCGCGGGATCAGGCCGTGCTCGTTGAAGCACTCGGCGCCGTCCTCGGTCTTGAGGCCGTCGGCCACCTTGGGGAACAGCACCACGCAGCGGATGCCCAGATCCCAGGCGCGCCCCACCTCCTCCACCAGGCCCTCCAGGCTCCAGCGCTGGCAGCCGGGCATCGCGGCGATGGGTTCGTTGCTCGCGCCCTCATGCACGAAGAGCGGATAGATGAAGTCGGCGGCACTGAGCTGATGCTCCCGCACCATCGCCCGCAGGGCCGGGGTGCGGCGCAGCCGGCGGGGGCGATAGGAGAGCTCCATGGAGGCGTTGTGGGTGCTCGGGATCCTACGGAGACACCCCGCCCCGGCTAGAGCTGGGCGAGCTGGATCCAGCCGGCGCGGGGATCGGCGCTGCGGGCGGCCCGGAGTTCCGCGAGCAGGGTCCGCTCCCGGTCGCTGAGGGGCTCGGGCAGCTTCAGCACGGGGGTGAGCAGCAGATCGCCGCGGCCTCCCTTCAGCGGCCAGCCCTTGCCCTTGAGCCGCAGGCTGCGACCGGGCGTGAGGCCGGGGGGCACCTGCACGGAGGCCTCGCCGTCGGGGGTCGCCACCCGCACCTGCCCGCCGAGTGCCAGCTCGTCGAGGCTGAGGGGCAGTTCGCCGCGCAGCTGGTCGCCATCCAGCTTCCACACCGGATGCTCCTGCAGCTCGATGGTGAGGTAGAGGTCGCCGCGGCGGCCGGTGCCGGGCTGCAGGTTGCCCTTGCCCTTGAGCCGCAGCCGGCTTCCTGGCTTGACGCCGGCGGGGATGCGCACCGCCACCCGCTCCTCGTTCACCGCCAGGGTGCGCTCGCAGCCCCGGAAGGCCTCTCCCAGGCTCAGCCGGATGCTGGCCTCCGCATCGAGATTGGCGGTGCCGCCACGGCCGCCGCCGGGGAAGCCACCCCCGAAGCCACTGCCGCCGAAACCTCCGGGGAAACCGCTGCCGAAACCGAAACCGCTGCCACCGCCCGGCTGGGCACCGCCGCCGAAGCGGCCGAGCAGGTCGTTGATGAACTCATCGAAGTTGCCGTAGCGGCCGAAGTCCACGTCCATGCCGCCGGAGCCGGCGCCGGCCTGGCTCCAGTACTGGCCGAACTGCTCGTAGCGGCGGCGCTTGTCGGGATCGGAGAGCACCTCATAGGCCTCGCTGATCTCCTTGAAGCGGGCCTCGGCGGTCTTGTCGCCGGGGTTCACATCCGGGTGGTACTGGCGGGCCAGCTTGCGGAAGGCCCGCTTGATGGTGTCGGCGTCAGCGCCCCGGTCCACGCCCAGCACCTTGAAGTAGTCGCGGTAGCCGTTGGCGTTCATCGCAGGATCCGGGCAGGAGCTGGCGCTGGGAGGAATGCAGTCTCTCAGCTCCCTGCCGGCTGCTGCGACCGTGCGGCGGCGGAGCGGACCGCTGGCGGTTCCGGGGCCGGCCCCGTAGCGTTGATGGTCCCGGTGACTGGAACATGGCCCGATCCCGCTGGCGCCGCGCACTGCTGCTGTTCCCCCTCGGCCTGGGGCTCGCGAGCCTGGTCGCCTGCGCCAACGCCGGGGTGACCGGAAGCGGCAGCGCCCAGGCCAACACCACGACCGGTGGCGAATCCACCTCACCCCGGCTGGGCGAGGCCCTGAGCGAGTCCAACCCCGACCAGGAGGCCCTGAGCGCCCACCTGCGGACCAAGGGGGCGGTGTTCTACGGGGCCTGGTGGTGTCCGGCCTGCTTCCAGCAGAAGAACCTCTTCGGCAAGCAGGCCGGCAACGCCCTCCCCTACGTGGAGTGCGACAGCGAGGACGGTCGGGAGCGCTGCAAGGCGGCCGGAATCCGGGCCTTCCCCACCTGGAAGATGGAGGGGAAGCCCACTCTCGAGGGGGTGCAGACCCTCGATGAGCTGAAGGCCTGGAGCGGCTTCCCGTCCAGCGCCGACGCCGCGGCCAGGCCCTGAACCGTCCGGTTGCAGCAGATTTGGGAGACGCGTCCCTGCTGTCCTCTCCGCTCATGGTCAAAGCCCTGAAGCGATGTTCCCTGATCGGAGCAGGCCTGGCCCTGGCCGGGTCCACCACTTCGCCGTCGCCCGCCCAGACCCTGCTGGATGTGATGGGGGCCGGTGCAATTCAGAACACCCTGCAGAGCCTGCCCGCCGGAGGGGCCAGCGGCGCGATCGAACGCAGCCGGGGCGCCGTGGATCAGGCCGGCCAGGCTGAGCAGCAACGTCTGGATGCCCTGCAGCAGCTGGGTGGCGGTGCAGCGGCCCCGGGAGCGGGAGCTGCGGCCCTGATGCTCCCGTCCGGTGTCCCGACCCAGGCCCCCGGGGCTGCGTCCGCCGCCAGGGCCGCGGTCCCCGCCACGGCCCTGGTGAACGGCCGGCTGGTGCCCTACTGCTCCCACGGCGGGCTCTGCCAGGGATCGCTGCTCAGGGCTCTGCGCCGCGACTGAGTCCGATGCACGCCGTCGCCTACAGGCAGGCCGCCGCTCTCGACGATCCC
>CAZVPB010000168.1:0-4865 GCA_964628165.1 uncultured Cyanobium sp. | reverse complement strand
GATCAGGCCCTCTTCTACCCCACCGGGGAAAGGCCGGAGCCACTCAAAACGGGGGGATGGAGAATAGGGGACTCGAACCCCTGACCTCTGCGGTGCGATCGCAGCGCTCTACCAGCTGAGCTAATTCCCCTACCGGCACCATTATCTCCATCGCCCTCCTCACCGGTCACCCTTGGCAGACGCTTCCTCTCCGATCACACCGGAACGCCTGGCGGCCTTCGACGAGGCGGGCATCGCCGAGCTGGCCCGCCGCCTGGAGAACGACGACTACCCCACCCCCTTCGCCGGCCTGGCCGACTGGCACCTGCTGAGGGCCCTCGCCATCCACCGCCCTGAACTGGCGCGGCCCTACGTCCATCTGGTCGATCAGGAACCCTTCGATGAGGACTGAGCGCGATGGAGACCGGCGCCAGGGCTGAGCCCACCCCGGAAGCCGGTCCCCTGGCCGGCCGCAGGGTGCTGGTGCTGGCGAGCGGCAGCATCGCCGCGGTGAAGCTGCCGCTCATCGTGAGCGCCCTGGTGCAGAAGGGGGCGGAGGTGCGCTGTGTGCTGAGCCCCGCCGCCGCCCGGCTCGCGAGTCCCGTCGCCCTGGCGAGCCTCAGCCGCAACCCCTGCCATCTCGAGGAGGACCAGTGGAGCCACCGGGCCCCACGGCCGCTGCACGTGGAACTGGCCGAATGGGCCGAGCTGGTCCTGCTGGCCCCCCTGAGCGCCTCGACCCTGGCCCGCTGGGTCCACGGGCTGGCCGACACCCTCGTGGCCAGCACGTTGATGGCCTGCGAGGCGCCGGTGCTGGCGGCCCCGGCGATGAACACGTCCATGTGGGCCGCCCCTGCCGTGCAGCGCAACTGGGGCGAACTGCTGGAGCGGGAGCGGGTTCTGCCGCTGCCCCCCGGCAGCGGCCTGCTGGCCTGCGACCGGCGTGGCGAGGGCCGCATGGCCGAAGCGGGCCTGATCCTGTTGGCCCTCGAATCACTGGCGCTGTGGGGCTGGCGTCGCGACTGGCGGGGCCGTCGCCTTCTGGTGAGCGCCGGGCCCACCCGGGAGCGGCTCGACCCCGCCCGCTGCCTCACCAACCCCAGCACCGGCCTGATGGGCGTTCTGCTTGCCCAGGCCGCCCGGCTGCGGGGCGCCTCGGTCGATCTCGTGCACGGCCCGCTCAGCGTCGATGCGGAGCTTCTGGAGGGTCTGCGGCGGCACCCGATCGAGTCGGCGGAGGAGCTGCAGGCTCAGCTGCGGGCCCTGCAGTCCCAGGCCGACGCGGTGGCGATGGCGGCGGCCGTCGCCGACCACCGCCCCGTCCACCGGAACCCCCGCAAGCTGCCCAAGCAGGAGCTGACCGCCGCCCTGTCGGCCTGGGAGCCGGTGCCGGACCTGCTGGCCGAGCTGGTGCGGCGAAGACCCCCCCGGCAGGCGATTCTCGGCTTTGCCGCCCATACGGGTGATGTGCTGCCCCAGGCGCGGCGGAAATTCGCCGGCAAGGGCTGCGACCTGATGTTCGCCAACCCCGTCGGTGGACCCGGCGCAGGATTCGCGAGCCCCACCAACGAGGGCTGGCTGCTGGGCCCCGGAGAGCGGGTCGTGCGGATCGGCCGCGAGGGCAAGCTGGCGGTCGCCCACCGCCTGCTCACGGCCCTCGCCGAGGTCGCGGGCAGCCCCGCGCCGTCGCCAGCCATACAGCTTGTTGAGAGCGGCGGGGTCGCGCCGGGAGCTGGCGAGGAGCACCGGTAGGATCCGCCCTGGCCCAGTTCCACCACCGTCTCTGCGGCTTCTCCCCATGCGTTTCCGTCCCCTGCTGGCCCTCGTGCTGGCGATGTGTCTCACCCTGGTGACCGCATGCAGCGGCGGGGCCAAGGCCGTCGACCGCACCAACGTCACCTACGAGGACATCGTCAACACGGGCCGGGCCAACGACTGTCCGACCCTGCCCGACTCGGCCCGGGGATCCATCCCCCTCGACCCCTCCGGCCGTTACCAACTGAAGGACATCTGCATGCATCCGGCGGCGGTGGAGGTGAAGGCGGAACCCTCCAACAAGCGCCAGGAGGCCCGGTTCGTGCCGGGCAAGATCCTCACCCGCTACACCTCCAGCCTGGACGAGGTCTACGGAGACCTCAGCGTGTCCGGTGACAAGCTCGTCTTCAAGGAGCGGGGCGGCATCGACTTCCAGCCCATCACCGTTCTCCTTCCCGGCGGCGAGGAGGTGCCCTTCACCTTCTCCAGCAAGGAACTGGTGGCGGAGGCCAGCGGCGGCGCGATCAACACCAGCACCGACTTCCGCGGCAACTACCGCACCCCCAGCTACCGCACCAGCAACTTCCTCGATCCCAAGGGTCGGGGCCTCACCACCGGCTACAGCAGCGCCGTGGGCCTGGTGCCCGCCGGGGACGAGGAGAAGCTCGCCAAGGAGAACGTGAAGCGCTACATCGAGGGCACCGGCACCATGGACCTCTCCATCACCAAGGTGGATCCGGAAACCGGGGAGTTCGAGGGAGTGTTCACCGCGGTGCAGCCCTCCGACACCGACATGGGTGGCAAGGAGGCGGTGGAGGTCCGCGTCAGCGGCGAGCTCTTCGGCCGCCTCGAGCAGGCCTGAGGCCCGAGGGCCCCGGGGGCGCCCCGCCGCCTCCCCTCCCACAGCGTCAGGGGCTCCCCAGGGGCCCCCTTTTTCATGACCGCCCGCCCCCGGAAGGCCACTCTGGGAAAATCACCCCGTGCCTCCCCGTCCACGAGGGTCCTCCCATGCCGACCGCACCAGCCGCCGCCAGCCTGATCAGCCCCCACGGAGGCTCCCTCGTGGACCTGCGCGTGGAGGAGGGCCAGCGGGCGGAGCTGCTGGCCGGCCTCGATCGCCGGGTGGAGTGCAGCGACCGCAACGCCTGCGACGTGGAGCTGCTCATGGTGGGCGGCTTCTCGCCCCTGCGGGGCTTCATGCACCAGGAGGACTACGAGTCGGTGGTGGAGTCGTACCGCACCACCAGCGGTCTGCTGTTCGGGCTGCCGATCGTCTTCGACACGGACGACCCGCAGATCGCGGTCGGTGACCGCCTGCTGCTCACCTATCAGGGCCAGGACCTGGCCGTGTTCACGGTGGAGAGCCGCTGGGAACCCGACAAGGTGCGGGAGGCGCAGGGCTGCTACGGCACCACCTCCCTGGAGCATCCGGCGGTGCGGATGATCGCCTGCGAGCGGGGCCGCTTCTACCTCGGCGGGCGGATCGAGGGGCTGGAGCTGCCGCGGCGAGTGTTCCCCTGCCGCACCCCGGCCGAGGTGCGCGCCACCCTGCCGGAGGGGGAGGACGTGGTGGCCTTCCAGTGCCGCAACCCGATCCACCGGGCCCACTACGAACTGTTCACCCGGGCCCTCGAGGCTCCCAACGTGAGTGACGGGGCCGTGGTGCTGGTGCATCCCACCTGCGGCCCCACCCAGCAGGACGACATCGCCGGCGAGGTCCGCTTCCAGACCTACGAGCGGCTGGCGGCGGAGGTGGCCAACCCGCGGATCCGCTGGGCCTACCTGCCCTACTCGATGCACATGGCGGGCCCCCGCGAGGCGCTCCAGCACATGATCATCCGCAAGAACTACGGCTGCACCCACTTCATCATCGGGCGCGACATGGCCGGCTG
Source organism: uncultured Cyanobium sp. (assembly GCA_964628165.1). Taxonomy (GTDB): domain Bacteria; phylum Cyanobacteriota; class Cyanobacteriia; order PCC-6307; family Cyanobiaceae; genus Cyanobium. The sequence goes on along the minus strand of CAZVPB010000168.1, from coordinate 1,239 downwards.
CAAATCGAGCCTCAGCGGCGAGGACTTCTACGGCCCCTACGAGGCCCAGGACTTCGCCCGCGACCACGCCACCGAACTGGCGATGGAGACGGTGCCCTCCCTCAACCTCGTGTACACCGAGGAGGAGGGCTACGTCACGGCCGAGCATGCCGAGGCCCGGGGGCTTCACGTGAGGAAGCTCAGCGGCACCCAGTTCCGCCAGATGCTCCGCGGCGGCGAGGAGATCCCGGAGTGGTTCGCCTTCCGTAGCGTGGTGGAGGTGCTCCGGGCCGCCGCCTGAGCCCCACCTCGTTAACATTCCTTAACTTTCACCCTCGCCTGGGAGCAGGTCCGTGAAGAAACGCTGGCGCAACACAGGTCTCTACGTGCTGCTGGTGATCGTGGTCATCGCCATCGGCACCGCCTTCCTCGAGCGGCCCGATCCCGCCTCGGCGCCCCGCAGCCTCCGCTACAGCGATTTCGTGGAGGCGGTCGAGTCCAACCAGGTCTCCCGGGTGCTGATCTCCCCCGACCGCGGCACCGCCCAGGTGGTGGAGAACGACGGCCAGCGCGCCACCGTGAATCTCGCCCCCGACAAGGACCTTCTCAAGCTGCTCACCGAGCACGACGTCGACATCGCCGTGCAGCCCAGCCGACAGCCCGCCGCCTGGCAGCAGGCCGTCGGCAGCCTGATCTTCCCGCTGCTGCTGCTCGGCGGCCTGTTCTTCCTGCTGCGCCGCGCCCAGGGGGGAGGCGGCAACCCCGCCATGTCCTTCGGCAAGAGCAAGGCCCGGGTGCAGATGGAACCCCAGACCCAGGTCACCTTCGGCGACGTGGCCGGCATCGAGGGAGCCAAGCTCGAACTGACCGAGGTGGTCGACTTCCTCAAGAACCCGGACCGCTTCACCGCCGTCGGCGCCAAGATCCCCAAGGGGGTGCTGCTGGTGGGGCCTCCGGGCACGGGCAAGACCCTCCTGGCCAAGGCGGTGGCCGGCGAGGCGGGCGTGCCCTTCTTCTCGATCTCCGGCTCGGAGTTCGTCGAGATGTTCGTGGGGGTCGGCGCCAGCCGGGTGCGGGATCTCTTCGAGCAGGCCAAGAAGAACGCCCCCTGCATCGTCTTCATCGACGAGATCGACGCGGTCGGCCGCCACCGCGGCGCCGGCTACGGCGGCGGCAACGACGAGCGGGAGCAGACCCTCAACCAGCTGCTGGTGGAGATGGACGGCTTCGAGGCCAACGAGGGCGTGATCCTGATCGCGG
>CAZVPB010000167.1:0-4894 GCA_964628165.1 uncultured Cyanobium sp. | reverse complement strand
AACCAGATCTCGCGGGCCTTGCGCTGGCCCACCACCCGCGCCAGGTAGCCGGCGCCGAAGCCGCCGTCGAAGCTGCCCACCCGCGGTCCGGTCTGCCCGAACACCGCGTTCTCCGCCGCCAGGCTCAGGTCGCAGAGAAGGTGGAGCACCTGGCCGCCACCGATGGCGTAGCCCGCCACGAGGGCGATCACCACCTTCGGCAGGCTGCGGATGAGCCGCTGCAGATCGAGGACGTTCAGGCGGGCCAGGCCCCCCTCGTCGAGGTAGCCGCCCTCCCCCCGCACGCTCTGGTCGCCGCCGGCGCAGAACGACCACACCCCGTCGGCGGCCGGGCCCGTGCCGGTGAAGAGGACCACGCCGATCGCCGGGTCCTCCCGCACCCGGGTGAAGGCATCACAGAGCTCCTGCACCGTGAGGGGGCGGAAGGCGTTCCGTTTCTCCGGCCGGGCGATGCTGATGCGGGCCATGCCCTCGTCGCTCCGCTCGAAGCGGATGTCGCGGTAGGAGCCGCAGGATTGCCACCGCACCGGGGCTGGGGAGGTCATGGCTCGCTGACGGCCTGCTGAGCCATTGTGCGCAGCCGCCGCCGCAGCACCGCATCGTCCTGGCGGTCGGTGGGGATCCTCAGCAGGGCGAAGGGCTGACCCAGGGCCCAGTCCAGGGCAGAGGCGAGGCCAGCCGGGTCCGGCACCGTGCGGGCGGGGATGCCGTGGACGGCGGCGAGGGCGCAGACGTCCACCGGCTGGGGCATGGCGAAGAGACGGTCGAAGTCGAGATCCGCCGGCGCCAGCTGCCGGACCGGCAGCTGCTCGAAGATGCCGCCGCCGCCGTTGTCGATGACCACGACGGTGAGCCTCCCCCGCAGCTGGCGGCTCCAGAGCCAGCCGTTGCCGTCGTGCAGCAGGGCCAGGTCTCCGCTCACGAGCACGGCCCGGCCGAGGGCCTCGGCCAGGCCGCAGGCCAGGGAAAGGGTGCCGTCGATGCCGGAGGCGCCGCGAAAGCCGTGCACCGGCCGGGGCGAAACGCCAGGAGCGAAGCTTTCCCAGTCCCGGACCGGGGAACTGTTGGCCAGCATCACCGGCAGCAGCGGTGGCAGCTGCCGGGCCAGAAGCCGGGCCAGCAGCGGTTCGCTCCAGCGGCGAACCGGCAGTTGACCATCGAGCCAGCGCTGGAGACGCCCCTCGGCGCGGCGCCAGCGGCCGGCGAACTCCCGGCAGGCAGGAGCCACCTCGGGGGCACCGGTCATCGGGCCGGGGCATTCCCCCACCCAGGCGGCCATCCCGGCGGCCCACTGGTGCCGGACCCGCCGCAGCGGGTCCAGCGGCCGCGGCTCACCCTCCGTGACGAGAACCTGCGGACCGTCCAGCCGCTCCAGCCAGCGTTCCAGCCGCCGGCTCGCCGGCAGGGGCCCGAGCCGCAGTACCTGGGGAGGGTCCAGGTCCGCGGCGGGGGCCTCGAGCAGAAGGTCATACCCCGACACCACCTCCAGGCCCGGCTGGCCCCGCAGACCCGACAGCGCATCGGCCAGCACGGGCCAGCCGGTGCGCCGCTGCCAGCGCCGCACCGCCTCGAGGTGAGCCTCCCAGGCCGAGGGGAGCCCGCGCCAGGGGCCGGCCACCACGATGCCGGGTTCGTCCGGCCTCAGCACGGCCCGCTCCCCGGCGGGGAGGGGAGGCGGCGGTACCGGGGCCGGCGGTACCGGGGCCGGCGGCGCCGGGGGCTGCGGCGGCCACAGGCCGTCGAGGCCGCGCAGCTGGTCGGCGCCGGGGTGCAGCGGCTCCTCGAAGGAAAGGTTGAGCTGAACCGGACCCGGCGGGGACGGCGCCGCCTGGCCCGTGGCCGCCGCGAACGCCCGCTCCGCCATCGCCGCCAGATCGGCGCTGGAGGCCACCGCCAGACCCTGGGGCGGTCCTTCTGCGAACCAGCGGCAGCAGCAGCGCAGGAACTGCTCCTGGTTGACGGTCTGGTTGGCGCCGCAGCCCTTGAGCCGGGCTGGCCGGTCGGCGGTGAGGAGCAGCAGGGGCACCGTGCCCTGGTCGGCCTCCACCGCCGCCGGCAGCAGATTCGCCACGGCAGTGCCGGAGGTGGTGACGACCGCCGCCGGCACCCCCTGTGCCCGGCCGAGGGCCAGGGCGAAGAAGGCGGCCGAACGCTCGTCGATGGCGGTGTACAGACGGAGGCCGCGGGGTTCGAGCGCCGCCGCGGCAAGGGCCAGGGGGGTGGATCGGCTGCCGGGACACAGCACGAGGCGGGCCAGCCCCAGACGCCGCAGCGCGGCCAGCAGGGTGAAGGCCGCGACCAGGTTGCAGGGCTGCTCCGGGACCGGCCCCACCGGCGATGCTCCGCTGTTCAGGATGGGCCGGTCATCCTGCTCCCCCGAGTTCCCCGATGGGCACGAGCCCCTCCCCCGCCCCGGAACACACCGCCGCCCCCTGGACGGGCATGCTCCGCCAGCTGCGGTCGCTGCTGGTGTGGCTGCTGCTGGCGCTCCTGTTGCGCTGGGTGGTGATCGAACCCCGCTGGATTCCCTCCGGATCGATGCTCCCCACCCTGGCGCTGCAGGACCGGATCCTGGTGGAGAAACTCCGTGCGCGCCTCGGCACCACCCCTCCTGCCGGAGCGATCGTGGTGTTCCGGCCGCCGCCGGCCCTGCTGGCCGCCGGCTACGACCCCGGTGCGGCCCTGATCAAGCGGGTGGTGGCCGGACCGGGTGACCGGGTGGAGGTACGGGATGGAATCCTCTGGCGCAACGGCGCACCGGTGGGCGCCGACTGGGGCCGGGAACCGATGAACTACGCACTGCCGGAGCTGACCGTTCCGGACGATCACGTGATGGTGCTCGGCGACAACCGCAACGCCAGCCTCGATTCCCATCTCTGGGGACCGCTGCCGCTCGAGCGGGTGGTCGGCACGGCCGTCTGGCGCTACTGGCCCCTGCGCCGCTTCGGGCCGATTCGGTCTTCCTCACCACCGGCGATGGGGTCCTCCGGAGAACTGGGTTAAGGTGCCTGACAACTGGCCGGTCATCACCGGCACTGGGCGGAGACAGATGTTCAACCCGGAGTTCCTGACCACCGACAACGAGGCGATCAGCGGCAATTCCCTGATCCAGTACCTCCAGGAACAATCACCGGATGTCCTTCAGCGCGTCGCCCGCTCCGCCAGCCACGACATCCAGGAGATCATCCGGCACAACGTGCAGGGCCTGCTCGGCATGCTCCCGGGCGAACAGTTCGAGGTGCGGATCCAGACCAGCCGGGACAACCTGGCCGGCCTCCTGGCCTCGGCCATGATGACCGGCTACTTCCTCCGCCAGATGGAGCAGCGGATGGAGCTGGAGACGAGCCTGCTCGGCAGTGGCGGCACGAACGAACAGCCCGCCGAGGACGACCCCGGCGAACTGAGGCTCTGAAGGCCGGCCAGCCCCCTTCTCAGACCTGGCGGGGCACCACCCCCCACTCCTGAAGCCGCCGGTCGATTCCGGCCAGGACAGCCCAGGATCCCCCGCTTGGAGCCCAGGGACGGCCACTGAGGCCATCCGCCAGGGCCCTGAGGCGATCCGGTGAGGTGGCCACCGGTGCCTGGTAGTGGGCCGGCACGATCCAGCGCACGTCGCCGAGTTCCGCGAGCCGGCGGATCCAGGCGAGCAGTTCGGCGCGGAAGCGGGGAAAGACGAGCCTCTCCAGCACCGGCGCCACCCGCACCTCCTCACCGCGGGGGGAGAGCAGCCCGGCCGCCTCCGCCTCCCAGCCCTGCCGCCAGCGGAAGGGATAGAAGCCGAAGTGGCAGCGGGGTCCCCGGCAGCCCGGCGGCAGCATGCCGCGGAGGCCATCGCCGAAGGCGATGTCGAGGTGATCCGGACGCAGGAAGTTGGCGAACAGGACAAGCCGCCACCAGCCCCGGCGACGGCGCTCGGGACTGTCCGCCAGACCCTCCTCCGCCCTCTCCCGCCCATGGAACAGAAGGGGGGTGGGATCGAGGTCGAACACCTCCGGCGGGTCGGAGGGGATGGCGACGAGGGCGTCGGTGAGCAGAAGGCTGCCGCTCCCGCGGTGGAAGCAGGCCACCTCCATGAAGGTGCCGAGCCCGAGATCGAGGGGGCCGAGGGGACACCAGTCCAGCTCATCGGCATGGGGAAGCCCGTCGTCGAACAGCACACGGGTGCGGGCCGGCGGAAACCCCAGCCAGGAAAGCGGCAGCGGCACCGGAAAGCTCCACTGGCGGGGACTCACCCAGAGATCGGCCCGGGGAAAGGCCCGGGCCATCGCCGGGGTGGGCAGCTTGTGCTCGAGACCGGAGGTGGTGGGCAGCACGATGCTGCGCACCGGCCCGTGGCGGGATTCCAGGTCCCGCAGCGCCGCGAGCACCTCGGCGGTGGGCGCCACCGGGGCGTAGAGGAGCAGTCCGTCCCCCAGCCGCACCACGGTCATGCGGATCGGCACCGCGACGTACCAGACCCCCTGCACCTGATCGAAGGTCCAGAGCCGCCCTGGAATGAGCTGCCGTACGAGGGTGCGCCGCCGGCCGTAGGGATAGAGGGGAAGCAGGGGCCACCAGGGCCAGCGCTGCTCCGCCGCGGTCGCCGCGGAGATGTCCCGGGAGGATCGAACCGGGTCGGACAGGGGCTCGCTCAAGGGGCCGGAGGCGGTGCTGGGCGGGGACCTTTGGACAGGGGAACCCTACCCGGGAGTTGCGGATGGGCGGAGAAGAAGGGGGTCCTCCCCATGAAAAAAGCCCCCTCCACAGGAGGGGGCCGGGCATCACGACCGCTCTCGGGATCAGCCGATCGCGGGGGCCTTCAGAGCCACCGGGGTGGCCTCAACCGAGGCGAGGTCGAGGGGGAAGTTGTGGGCGTTGCGCTCGTGCATCACCTCCATGCCCAGACCGGCACGGT
>CAZVPB010000166.1:0-4930 GCA_964628165.1 uncultured Cyanobium sp. | reverse complement strand
CAACGCCAACGACAAGCGCCAGACCAGCTTCGCCGGCGTGGAGGTGATGCCCAAGCTGGAGGAGGAGGTGGACATCGAGATCCCCGAGAAGGACCTCGAGATCACCACCTCCCGTTCCGGCGGGGCCGGCGGCCAGAACGTGAACAAGGTGGAGACGGCGGTGCGGATCCTCCACATCCCCACCGGTGTGGCGGTGCGCTGCACCCAGGAACGCTCCCAGCTGCAGAACCGGGAGAAGGCGATGGCGCTGCTCAAGGCCAAGCTGCTGGTGATCGCCCAGGAGCAGCGGGCCGCCGAGATCGCCGACATCCGCGGCGACATCGTGGAGGCGGCCTGGGGCAACCAGATCCGCAACTATGTCTTCCACCCGTACCAGATGGTGAAGGATCTGCGCACCGGCACGGAAACCACCGACGTGCAGGGCGTGATGAACGGGGATCTCGACCCCTTCATCCAGTCCCTGCTGCGCCAGGGTGTGGAGGTGGGGGCGGAAGCCGCCGCCGCCTGAACCGCCCTGCGATGACCGAGCCCGCCGAGAACGAGTCCCCCAGCTTCGTGCGGCTGGCGATGCGCAACATGGTGCGCAAGGGGCGCCAGAGTCTGCTGCATTTCGGCCTCACCGCGGTGGGCCTCACCGCCTTCCTCCTGCTCGTCGCCTGGCTTGGCCGCCCCTCCCTGCCCCAGTGACATCGCGATGAGCGCTGACGGCGGCGGCGGGTGGCCCGAGCTGGATCTGGCCTTCGCCGTGGACCCTCCGCCAGCGCCTGACCAGCCGGGGGCCACCCTGGACCTCGTCAGTGCCGCCGCGGGGGAGAGGCGCTGGAGCACGCTGCTTCGCCGCTGGCTCGCGGCGCTGGCGCCGGATCTGCCCGCCCGTCTGTGCGCGCGCAGCTACAGCCTCGGCCTCCGGATCACCGACGACGACGGCATCGCCGCGCTCAACGACCGCTGGCGTTCGGTGGCCGGCGCCACCGACGTGCTCGCCTTCGCGGCCCAGGAGGACGGCGGACCGGCCTGGCCCGGAGCCGATCAGGGCGATGGCAGCGAACCTCTGGAACTGGGGGACGTGGTGATCTCCCTCCCCACCGCCGTCCGCCAGGCCGAGGAGGCGGGTCACGGTCTGGAGCGGGAGCTGCTCTTCCTGGCCAGCCACGGGCTGCTTCACCTGCTGGGCTGGGACCACCCGGACGAACCCAGCCTGGCGGCCATGCTGGAGCGTCAGGAGCGGCTGATCGCGGACTGCTGATGGAAGCCGGGCTTTCCTTCTGCGGGATCGGCCTTATGGTGCCGCTCGAAGCAATCCGTGCAGGCGTGGTCGCCCATGTATCTCCCCGACCATCCCCCGCCCGCCCTGCGTGAGGTGAGCAGCGACGTGCACCGCCGCGGCCGGAGGATGCGGATCGGCGCCTGGCGCGTGGCCGGCGACCTGCCCGCCAGCTTCCGCTACGCGGCCCAGGGGCTGGCCTACGGCTTCGCCAGCCAGCGCAACTTCCGCATCCATGTCACCACCGGCACGATCGTGTTCGGCCTCGGCCTCTGGCTCCGGCTGAGCGTGGACCGGCTGGCGGTGCTGGTGCTCACGGTGGCGGCGGTGCTCGTGCTCGAGCTGCTCAACACCGCCACCGAGGCGGTGGTGGACCTGGCCATCGGCCGCCAGTTCCACCCCCTCGCCCGCATCGCCAAGGACTGCGCCGCCGCCGCCGTGCTCGTGGCGGCGATGGCGTCGGTGCTGATCGCGGTGCTGCTCCTCGCCCCTCCCCTCTGGGCCCGGCTGGGTCTTTGAATGGCGGTGGTGCCGCACGCCCCGGCGGGCGATCGATGCTCCTCGTTCTCGACAACTACGACAGCTTCACCTTCAACCTGGTGCAGTACCTCGGCGAGCTGGCCGCCGAGCACCCCCTGGCGGCCTCGGTGCGGGTGGAGCGCAACGACGCCCTCGACGTGGAGGCGATCCGGGCGCTGGCTCCCGCCGCCATCGTGATCTCCCCCGGTCCGGGCGATCCGGACCAGGCCGGCGTGTGCATGGCGGTGCTGCGGGAGCTCGGACCGAGGGTGCCGATCCTGGGGGTGTGCCTGGGACACCAGTGCCTGGCCCAGGTGTACGGCGGCAGGATCGTCCGCGCCCCGGAGCTCATGCACGGCAAGACGTCCCCGGTGCATCACCGCGGCGAGGGGGTGTTCGAGGGCCTGCCCGAACCGCTCACCGCGACGCGCTACCACAGCCTCATCGCCGAACGGGAGTCGCTGCCGGAGTGCCTGGAGGTGACCGCCTGGCTGGAGGACGGCACGATCATGGGGCTCCGCCACCGGGACCATCCCCACCTGCAGGGGGTGCAGTTCCATCCCGAGAGCGTGCTCACCGAGAGCGGCCATCAGTTGCTGGCCAATTTCCTGCGGCTGGCGGCGGCGGGGTGAGCCGCTCGATGCGGGCATAGGCCTCCCAGAACCTCCCCATCTGCTCGACGGTGCCGAGGCTCACCCGCAGCGATCCATCGATCAGGGGCTTGCCCGCCATGGAGCGCACGAGAATGCCGGCCCGCCGCAGGTCCGCCTCCACCGACGCCGCCGGCGCCTCGGGCCAGAGCAGCAGGTAGTTGCCCCCCGCCGCGTGGTGCCGCACGCCGGTCTCCCGCAGCCGCCCGATCAGCCAGGCGCGGGCCCGCAGCACCTCGGCCACGTAGGCGTCCGTGTAGGGCTGGTCGGCCAGGGCGGCGAAGGCGGCCGCCACGGCGAAGCCGTTGATGTCGTAGGGACCGGTGACCCGGCTGATGCGGTCGACCACTGCCTCAGCCCCGATGGCGAAGCCGATGCGCAGCCCCGCCAGCCCCGCCGTCTTGGCGAGGGAGCGCAGCACCACCAGATTCGGGGTGGCGGCGAAGTCGGCCAGGGGCAGCACGCTGTCACCGGTGAAGGCCTCGTACAGCTCATCCACCACCACCAGGGTGCCGGGCGCGACCGTCGCCAACTCCAGGATCGGCCCCGGCGCCAGACGGGTACCGGTGGGGTTGTTGGGGTTGCAGATCAGCAGCAGGCGGGGGCGGGGCCCGGCCAGCAGGCTCCGGCGGATCGCCTCCAGCGGGAAGGCGAAGTCCGGCCCCTCGTAGGGAATGGCCTCGATGGCCATGCCCTGCATGCGGGCGCAGGGGGTGTAGTAGCCGAAGGTGGGGCTGGTGGTGAGCAGCCGGTCGCCGCGGTCACCGTAGGCATGGAAGATGGCGTGGATCGCCGCATCGACTCCGTTGAACAGGCCGATCTGATCGGAGCGGAGCGGATGGGCCAGTGCCGCGGTGCCATCGGCCCGGGGAGCGCCGAGATTCGCCACCACCGCCTCCCGCAGGCCGTCGTATTCGGGATAGATGGCGATGGCTTCGGCCGGAATCGCCCGCAGCGCCTCCACCACCTTCGGGCTGGGTCCCACGGTGTTCTCGTTGAAATCGAGCCGCAGCAGGCCCCGCCGCCCCTCCAGCGGCGCGCTGTAGGCCACAAGGCTCTCCACCTCCGGCCGGGCCTGGGGGAAGGGGCAGGTCACCGAGCCGGATCGCTCCATTCGCTTCGGTCGTCGCAGACGTCGGCCGGATCGGGGGCCTCTTCCTGGGACGAGGGCGTTATCGACAGCAGGGCAGGCCAGGGCTGCGGCGACCAGCCGTGGAAGCGGTTGTGCAGGAAGGTGGACACCGTGGCACCGCAGACGCAACCGGCCTCAGCGTATCGGTGGTGGAGAAGCGACGTCTCGCCGGTACCCGGTCCTGGCAGATTGGGCTTCTCGTGGCCCAAGGGAGACGCCCCCATGACTGCTGCCGTGGGTCCAGCCGTGCCGTTGATCGACAGCCACGTGCACCTGGTCGACTTCCTGCAGGATTCCGAGGGCATCGATGTCCTGCTGCGACACATGGATGGGGCGAAGGTGGAGAGGGCCGTGGTCTTCGGCATGCCCCTGATCAAGAAATGGGAGGCGTTCGACCCGGTCGAACCTCACTACTACCTCGACGATGAAGCTCGCTGCTACTACTACGCTTACACAGACCAGCTGGTGATGGAGGCGCTCGATGGGCTGCCTCCTCAACAACGGGACCGTTTCGCGCCGCTGATCTGCGGATTCAACCCCACCGACCGCCACGGCGTGCGCCACATCGAGCGGATGATGCGGCGGCCAGGCTTCTGGCGCGGTGTGGGTGAGGTGCTGCTGAGGCATGACGACCTCACCAATCTCACCCTGGAGGAGACGGCACGGGCCAACCATCCCGCCATGCTGCCCGTGTATGCCTTCTGCGAGGAATATGGCCTGCCGATCCTGCTGCATCAGAACAGCAGTTCAGTCGGGCGCCACGACGAGTACGTCTACCTGCATGAGCTGGAGGAAGTGCTCTCCCTCCATCCCCGGCTGACCGTGGTGTGGGGACACTGCGGCCTGTCCCGGCGCGTCTTCCATGAGCACTATCACGAGATGGTGGATCGGATGCTCTCCACCTATCCCCGGCTGAACGTGGACGCCTCCTGGGTGGGCTTCGACGACGAGATGTGCGCCTGCGGCCTGGTGCGCCCGGAGTGGATTGCCCTGGTGGAGCGGCATGCCGACCGGTTCATGATCGGCTCCGATCTGGTGGGCCACTTCGCCGGCCTGGAGGAGCGCCTTCTCCGCTACAGCCCGCTGCTGCAGCGGCTGAGCGATGCGGCCCGCCGGCGCGTGGCCCATGGCAACGCGGCGCGGATCTTCTTCGGAGAGGGTGAGAAAGACTCTGCTGCTCCGATCACATCCGCTCCAGGGTCGGGATCCCCAGCAGCCCGAGGCCAAGCCTGAGGGTGTCTGTCGTGAGGCGGCAGAGGGCCAGCCGCGATCCCCGGGCAGGCTCCTCCGCCCGCAGCACCGGCACCTGATCGTAGAAGCGGTTGAACACCTGGCAGAGCTCGAACAGATAGCCGCACAGGCGGT
>CAZVPB010000165.1:0-4971 GCA_964628165.1 uncultured Cyanobium sp. | reverse complement strand
GTGGCGTTCACCGCCGACAGCGAATGGGAGCTGGGGGGCAGGGTGATCGCGGTCCACGGGGAGGGGCCCGACGCCCGCGTGACCGTGGAGTCGGTGGACAACTCCCGTGTGCCGGCCGGTCTGCGCCATCTCGGCTGGCATGCCCTCGGCAGCCACCGCACCGTGGAGTGGGGAGGCGGTCTGCGGGCCCTCCTGCTGGAGGACGGACGCCGGCTGGAGCCCGTGGCCAGGCAGCCGGTGAACGCCCGCTAGGGCCACCGACCGGGGCCTGGACCTAGGCGTAGACGATCAGGGATTCCACCGGCACTTCCGCCGGCAGCTGGCGGCGTCCCTCCAGGTCCGCCAGTTCGATCACGAAGGCGAAACCGCAGAGCAGGCCTCCGGCCTGCTCCACGAGGCGTGCGCAGGCCCCCGCGGTGCCCCCCGTCGCCAGGAGGTCATCCACCACCAGCACCCGCGGCGACTGCTCGAAGCCGTCGGGGTGGATCTCCAGGCGATCACTGCCGTACTCGAGGGTGTAGTCGATGCCGTGGACCTCACCGGGCAGCTTGCCGGCCTTGCGGACCGGGGTGAAAGGCATGCCCAGGGCCGTGGCCAGGGCCGTGCCGACGATGAAGCCCCGCGACTCGATGCCCACGATCAGGTCGGGCCGGAGCCGCTCGCTCGCCGCCCCGAGACGCCGCACCATCTCCTGCCAGCCGGCCGGATCACGCATCAGGGGCGTGATGTCGCGGAAGAGGATGCCGGGCTTGGGGAAATCGGGAACCTCCCGCACCCACCGCCGCAGATCCACCCCGGGCGCTGCGGTGCTGCTCTCGAGACGGCTGCTCATGGCGTGACGGATGGCCGTGGGCGCTGGCATCATCGCAGCCATGGTTCAGGAAACCCCGGCCCCCGCGGCCGCCGCCGACCACGGCACCGATCGTCCCCTCTCCCGCCGCGGACTGGAGCGGCTCGACCTGATGCTCCTCTGCGCCGAGGCGCTCGACTACAACGGCAGCGAGGCGATGCTGTGGATGAGCCGCCAGCTGGGCTTCGAGGGCCTCTTCCCCAACCGGGTCGAGCTCTGGAAGCGCCGTTGCCACAATCCGCTGAGGCGGAACTGCCGGCGCGGCAACCTCGAGCCGGTGGAGACCGACGCCCTGATCCGTATTCTCTGCCAGTTGGCCGACCGGCTCTATCCCATGCTGCGCGCCCTGCTCTCGACCGCCGAACCCACGGAGGTGACCGAGCAGCGCTGGCAACTGTTCCAGAACCGCCTCATCGATCTGGTGCGGGAGCGCATGAATCCGCGTCGCAGCGGGGTGCAGGCCCTGATCGATCCGGAGGCCGGCGCAGCCCAGCGGCGCAGCCTGGTGCAGGCTCTGGCCCTCGGGGCCGGGACAGGGGGCTTCGAGCGGCTGCGGGCCAGCCTCCTTGATGCGGCGGCCTGAGGCCGCCCACGACCCCCATGAAGCAGACCCTCCGCTACGACCAGATCTCCTGCCGCCTCCAGGTGGAGGGCCTGCCGGACGTCTCCGCCGGCCAGTCCTCCAGTGCCATCGGGATCCTCACCGGCTGGACGCTGGACTGGGTGGGCCGCCCCCAGCTGGAGGGCCGCCGCGACCACCTGGTCGCCCTGATGCAGGTGGTGCTGCCCTACGCCCGCCACCTGATCAGCGGCGTGGCGCGCCGGTTCGGCGAGGACGACCAGCCGGTGACGATCGAACCCGACGGGCAGGGACGCCACCGCCTGATGCTGCGCAGCAGCCAGCCGGACACCCCGCCGCTGGAGGTGAGCCTCGACGATGCGGAACTCGCCGACCTGGTGCGGGTGCTCGATACCCTGCGCCTCGACCCGCGGCTGCAGATGCAGTTCCCCGTGCCCGGCCCCGAACCACTGCGGGCGCGGGAGCTGATGGAGCGCGTCCCGCTCCGCCGCCGTCTGGCGGCACCGCTGGGGGGAGTGGCGGCCCTGGCGATGGCCACCGGCCTCGCGGTGCTCTGGCCGGAGCCGGCCCCCATCCCCGCGCCGCCTTCCCGTCCCGCCGCCACGGCGCCCGCCTCCTGAACCGGCGCGGTTGACGCCTTCCCCCCGGCAACTCCACTGTGGTGGGCATTCCCCCTGTCCGGGTGAAGATGACCATGAGCTGGTCGGAACTGCGTCGCCGGGTGGCGCGGCTGGGCGCGGCCCTCGACGTGGTGGTGCGCAGTGACCCTGAGGTGTGCGGCCTCAGCGGCGACCATTTCCACCTCTCGCTCCACCATGGCGGTCAGGGGGATTGCACGGTCAACGACCTCTCGCTCATCGACTGCCCCAACGAACTCGTGCTGATCGAGTTCGAGCGCTGGATGCGGGGCGCGGGCTACCGGCTCGATCTCTGAAGGGCAACGCCATGTCGCCGGAAGACCGCAGGCCCCTCCACCTGCCCGTGCCGCTGCAGCGGTTTCCGCCGCCGGCCCGGCGCCGCCGCCCGCCTGGCAGGGTGCGCCGCCGCCGGCTGCTGGTGCGGGGAACCCTCATGCTGCTGGCGGGGGCGGCGACCCTGACGACCGTGGGCCTCGCCGCCCGGCAGATGGACGGGATGTCACTGCTGCGGCAGGCCGGCGGAGCGGTGATCGAGGGATTCGCGCGGCTGTTGCCCAGGCTGCTCGAGCTGGGGCTGATCCTCGGACTGATGCTGCTCGCACCTGCCGGGCTGCTGCTGATGGTGGGCGGTGTGCTGCGGATCGGCCGGGCGCTGCGCCGGGGATCGCGGCGCTGAGCCGTGCTCGGGGCTGAACCGTGATCCCCCCTCAGCCGCCCAGCCGCTCGAACCAGAACCCGGCCAGCTGCCAGCTGCTCCAGAGGAAGATCAGCAGGAACAGCCAGTTGAGCCAGGCGGGCCGCCGCTGACCGGGATCGTTCATCGAGCCTCAGCTCACCACGAGGGCGATGCCGAGACCCACCACCATCAGGGCGATGGCGCCGATGGCCCAGAAGGCATGGGAGCGGGCGTCGGCGGGGGTCTCGCCGAGAACGATGCTCCCCTCGTCGGCGTAGAGGTTGTCGTGCTGCTCGAGGTCCTGGGTATGCATGGTGGCGCTCCGGGAGAGACAGGTCCGGGTGAGGCGTGTCACCCTGATCGCAACCCTAGAAAGGACCGATCCGGCCGTCCACCATGCCCGCCTGGCTGCTCATTCTGCTGGTGATGGTGGGCGTGACGCTCGCGATCAATCCACCCCGGGAGGGCTACGACTGGTACCAGGCCCTGCGGCGGCCCGAATGGCTGCGGTTCCACGTGTGGATCCCGCTCCTGTGGTTCGGCATCACCCTCGCCCTCTACCTCTCCGCCCTCTCGGCCTGGTCGGAGACCGGCAGCCTGGCCCTCCTGGGCGCCTACGCCCTTCTCCAGGTGCTCCTGGAGGTCTATCCCTGGCTGATGTGCCGCAACCGGCGCCTCGGGCTGGGGGTGATCACCTGCCTGGTGGCCTGGCTGTTCGCCCTCGTCCTCGCCCTGGCGATCCGCGCCGCGGCGCCCACGGCCGCCCTGCTGCTCGTGCCGCTGCTGCTCTGGCTGCCCCTGCAGGCCCGGATCGACTGGGCCCTGCTGCGCCTCAACGGCCCCCAGGGGAGCCGCTTCCGCACCGATCGGCGGGCCGGAGCCTGAGCGGAGCGGCGCCATGGACCGGATGATCGAGGCGCTGCGGCGGCGGGAGGCCTACGACCACCCGGTGGAATCGATCCGGCTGCTCGAGACCCACATCTCCTGGATCCTGCTCACCGGTCCGTTCGCCTACAAGCTCAAGAAACCGGTGGACCTCGGCTTCGTGGACTTCAGCACGGCGGAGCGGCGGCGCTGGTTCTGCCGGGAGGAACTGCGGCTGAACCGCCGCCTTGCCCCTGGCCTCTACCTGGATCTGCGGGAGGTCCACGGTCCGCGCGAGCGGGCCTCCTTCCACGGCGACGGCCCCGTGATCGAGGTGGCCGTGCGGATGCGCCAGTTCCGCCAGGAGGATCTGCTGCCGCGGGCCTTCGAACGGGGCGCCGTCACCGCCGCCCTGATCGATCAGCTCGCCGACACGCTCGTGTCGTTCCATGCCGCCGCCGCCGCGGCGCCCCCCGATGGGCCGCTGGGCAGCCCCGGAACCGTCTGTGCGCCGGCCCTGGCCAACCTGGAGGTGCTCGCCGACGAAGGGCCCGCCAGCCCGGTGCTCGCCGCCCTGGACGCATGGACCCGGGCCGAGGCGGACCGGCAATGGCCCTTCTTCGCCGCCCGCAAGGCCGCCGGCGCCATCCGGGAGTGCCACGGCGACCTCCACCTGGGGAACATGGTGCTCCACGGGGGCAGGATCGAGGTCTTCGACTGCCTCGAGTTCAGCGAGTCGCTGCGCTGGATCGACCCGGTGAGCGACATGGCCTTCCTGGTGATGGACCTCGACCGCAGCGGCGAGGCGGGTTCCGCCTGGCGCGTGCTGAACCGCTGGCTGGAGGGCGGCGGCGACTACGAGGGCCTCCGTGCCTGGCGCTGGTACCGGGTCTACCGCGCCCTCGTGCGCGCCAAGGTGGCGGCGCTGCGGCTCCGGCAGGACGATCTCCCCGCCGCGGAGGCGGAACGGCTCCACGGCGAACGGCAGGCCTACCTCGACGGGGCCGGGAGCATCAGCCGGCCGGCGGGGGGCGCCCTGGTGATCACCCACGGCGTGTCGGGCAGCGGCAAGTCGCACCTGGCGGCCCATCTGGCCGAGCGGCTGGGCTGGATCCACCTCCGCTCCGACGTGGAACGCCGCCGCCTCTTCGGACGCTGGGGGCCTTCCGGCCAGGCCGGCGGGCCCCGCTTCGAGGGCGATCCCTACCGGTCCGAGGTGAGCGAACACCTCTATGCCGAACGGTTGCCGGCCTGCGCCGAGGCGGTCCTCGACGGCGGGCTCTCCCTGGTGGTGGACGCCACCTTCCTGATCCGGCGTCACCGGCAGCGGATGCGGCGGGTGGCGGAACGGCGGGGTGCGCCG
>CAZVPB010000164.1:0-5049 GCA_964628165.1 uncultured Cyanobium sp. | reverse complement strand
GCACACCATCAGCATGTCGAGGTGTTCCTCGAGGGTGTTGCGGGTGTAGGGCCGCGTCGGGTTGGTGGAGCTGGGCAGGACGTTGGCCTCGCCGCAGATGCGGATGATGTCCGGCGCGTGGCCGCCGCCGGCCCCCTCGGTGTGGAAGGTGTGGATCGTGCGGTTGCCGATGGCCCGGATCGTGTCCTCCACGAACCCCGCCTCGTTGAGGGTGTCGGTGTGGATGCACACCTGCACGTCGTGGCGGTCGGCCACCGTGAGGCAGCAGTCGATCGCCGCCGGCGTGGTGCCCCAGTCCTCGTGCAGCTTGAGGCCGCAGGCGCCGGCACGGATCTGCTCCTCGAGGGCCTCCGGCGTGCTGGCGTTGCCCTTGCCGTAGAAGCCCAGGTTCACCGGCAGCCCCTCGGCCGCCTGGAGCATGCGGCCGAGGTGGAAGGCGCCGGGGGTGCAGGTGGTGGCGTTGGTGCCGGTGGCCGGACCGGTGCCGCCGCCCATCAGCGTCGTGACGCCGCTGGCCAGGGCGGTCTCGATCTGCTGGGGGCAGATGAAGTGGATGTGGGTGTCGATCGCCCCGGCGGTGAGGATCATCCCCTCGCCGGCGATGGCCTCGGTGCCGGGACCGACCACGATGTCCACCCCGTCGGTGATGTCGGGGTTGCCCGCCTTGCCGATGGCGGCGATGCGGCCGTCCCGCAGGCCCACATCCGCCTTCACGATGCCCCACCAGTCGAGGATGAGGGCGTTGGTGATCACCGTGTCGACGGCGCCGCCGGAGCGGGGCGTCTGGGCCTGGCCCATGCCGTCCCGGATCACCTTGCCGCCGCCGAACTTCACCTCCTCGCCGTAGCTGGTGAAGTCCTTCTCCACCTCGAGGATCAGCTCGGTGTCCGCCAGGCGGAGGCGGTCGCCGGCGGTGGGGCCGTAGGTGGCGGCGTAGGTGCGGCGGTCGATGCGGTAGGGCATGGGGGCGGCGGCGGAGCGCGGGAGGTTCAGTCGAGGGGGCCGTTCACGAGCCCGTTGAAGCCGAACACGCGGCGTTCGCCGGCGTAGGGCACCAGCCGCACCTCGCGGGTGTCGCCGGGTTCGAAGCGGATGGCGGTGCCGGCGGGGATGTCGAGCCGCAGGCCGAGGGCGGCGTCCCGGTCGAAGCGGAGGGCGTCGTTCACTTCGTGGAAGTGGAAGTGGGAGCCCACCTGCACCGGCCGGTCGCCGGTGTTGGCCACGGTGAGGACGGTGATGGGGCGGCCCGCGTTGAGTTCGATCTCGCCCGGTTCGGGCATCAGTTCGCCGGGGACGAGGGGAGGCATGGGGGGTTCAGCGGATCGGATCGTGCAGGGTCACCAGCTTGGTGCCGTCGGGGAAGACCGCCTCCACCTGCACCTCGTCGACGAGCTCGGGCACCCCCTCCATCACCTGGTCGCGGCGCAGCCAGGTGGTGCCCTCCGCCATCAGTTCCGCCACCGTCCTGCCGTCACGGGCCCCCTCCAGCACCAGGAAGCTGAGCCACGCCACCGCCTCGGGATGGTTGAGCCGCAAGCCGCGGTTGAGGCGCCGCTCGGCCAGCAGGGCCGCCGTCACGATCAGGAGCTTGTCCTTCTCCTGGGGACTGAGGTGCATGGCTCCCGCAGGTGGACCCTGGGCCCATTCTTGCCACGGCGGCAGGATGCGGGACCATGCATCCCATCACACGCGGGCGACCGTGACGGCGACAGGCCCCGAACGCATTCGCCGAGCGCCCCTCACCCCCGCCGAGCTTCCGCTGCTGGCCGTCGGTCTGCTGCCGGTGGCGGTGCTTGCCCTGGGCCATGTCCTCTTCGATCTGGTGGGGGCGCCCTTCGCCCGCCACGCCATGCAGCTGGTGGGAAGCGCCACCGCCGAGGTGCCCCGCGACATGGCGATCGAGGCGGGCAAGGTGTGGGCGGCCACGGCCTTCCTCTACCTGGTGGTGGGATGCGGCGCCCTCGGGTTCCTCCTGCACCTGCTCAGCGCCCGGGTGCGGGGGAGGGCGGCCCTGCCCTTTCTGGTGCTCGCCGCCGTTCTCGCGGTGACCGGCGTCGCCCATCTGGTGACGGTCGACAGCCAGCGGCAGCCCCTCAGCGCGGTCTTCTATCTCACCTTCGACAGCCTGCGGCGCACCGCGCTCCTCGACGCGGCGCGGCTGGCGGGACTGCGGCGGGTGCTCGATGCCATCAATCTGATGAGCGTGGTGGTGCCCGCGGCGTTCTGCGCCTTCCTGCCGGCCTCGCTCCTGCGGCCGCCGCAGGGCTGGACCGGTGATGTGCTCGCCTCCCGCATCAAGGACGGCCGTCAGTTCGGCGTGATCGCCTCGGCCTTCCTGGTGAGCGGCGTGCTGCACATGTACGCCTGGATGCAGTGGTCGGCGGTGCTGCTGATGAGCAAGGAGCTCTCTCCCCTCGCCACGAGCATCGTCTTCTACTGGAGCTGCGTGTTCACCACCATGCTCGCGGCGCTCTACATCCCCATGCTGGTGATCCTCCACGCCCGCGCCGAACTCCTCATGGACCGCCTCGAGGTGCCCGTGGCGGCCAGGCGGCCATGGCTGAGCGATCACGGCCTCTCCTACAGCGCGATCGCCCAGCTTCCCCAGCTGGCCGCGATCTTCGCCCCGCTCCTCTCCGCTCCCTTCAGCCAGGTGCTGCGGATCGTGCCCCTCGAGGCCCTGACGGGCTGAGCGGCGCCAGGGGCTCCTCCTGGAACGGCCAGACCCGGGGCGGCCGCGGCGGCGGGAGCCCCCGGGCGGCGCGGCTGCGGGCCCAGAGGCGGCAGAACCAGAAGCGGGCGTCGCGGCTGGAGGGACCGCGGTAGCGGGCCACCAGCCCCTGCTCCAGCCGGCCGCAGGCCATCGTGCCGGCCAGCCCGGCGCGGTCGGACCGGGCGCCGGCCACCGCCGCCTCCAGCACCTCCGCCGGCACGGTTTCCGGCGCCACCCACACCAGGGAGCCGAACACCGGCTCGCCGGCCATGCCGTGCTCCCCTTCCAGCGCCTCGCCGCCGAGGGCCAGCCGGTCCACCAGCTCCCAGCGGCCGCCCCGGCGGATCTCCAGGTCGCCCTGCCACCGGCCGCGGCCCAGGGTCTCGCCGGCGGCGCTGCGGCCGAGGCGCACCACCTCCACGCCCAGGAAGCTGGACCCACGGGCCAGCTCCACCCGCGTGATCTGCCGCAGCAGCCCGTCGCGGTAGAGCACCAGCTCCTGGGGGAACCATTCCAGATCCGCCCCCTCCTCCAGCCGGAACCCCAGCCGCTGTTCCGCCCAGCGGCCCCGGGGTTCCCGGCGGCTCCGCCCCACGGTGCCGTACACCTTCTGGGCCGCCACGCTGGTGATCAGCGCCCGGCTGCCGGGGCCGAGGCGGGCCTCGATCGTCAGGCCGTCCCCCCCCACCAGGCCGCCGGCGGTGTGGAGCAGGGGCAGTTCACAGCGGCCGTCCTCCCGCGGGAACGACCGCTGCAGCTTCAGAGGAGCCGTGGCCAGCCCCTGGTGCCGCGTGACGCCGTCCTCCCGGGGGACCGCGAAGCTCAGACGAGCCGTGGCCTGCCAGCCTTCCCCTGCCACCTCGGTTCCGGTAGAGGTGGACACTCTGCCTTCTTCAGGCCGCCCCGATGCCTCCCACCGACCCGCCCCCGGTGCTGCCGGTGCTGACCCGTCGCGGCCTGGAGCCGGTGGCCGGAGGCACGCCGCTGCGGCTGCCGCTCACGGCCCACCAGCGCACCAGCCTGCGGGGCCGCCGCCGCAGCGCCTGCGGCAGAGACCTGATGCTGCAGCTGCCCCGCGGCGCGGCCCTCGCGGCGGGGGAATGGCTCGCGCCCGAGGCGGGGGACCTCCGGGTTCGGGTGGAGGCGGCTCCCGAGGCTCTGCTGGCCGTCCGTTCCACGGATCCGCTGGCGCTGATGCGGGCCGCCTACCACCTCGGCAACCGCCATGTGGCCGTGCAGCTGCTGCCGGGGGAGCTGCGGCTGGCGGAGGATCCGGTGCTGGCCGACCTGCTGCGGAGGCAGGGGCTGGAGGTGGAGGCGCTGACGGGGCCCTTCGAGCCGGAGGCGGGCGCCTATGCCCCCGCCCACCATCACCATGGCGGGGCGACGGCGTGAGCGAGGCGGCGCTGCGGCTCCTGCAGCTGGCCAGTCCCGCCCTGCCGGTGGGAGGGTTCGGCTATTCGGAAGGGCTGGAGGTGCTCGTGCAGAGCGGACGGCTGGCCGGTGCCGCCGCCGTGCTCCGCTGGCTGGAGGCGGAACTTTCGCGGGGCAGCCTCGTGGTCGAGGCCGCCGCCCTTGCCCCCCTGCGGACCGCTCTGGAGCGGTGGCGTTCGGCCGCCGGCCAGGGCGGCGCGGCCGAGGCGGAAGCCGTGGCGGCGGTGCTCCACTGGGACGGCTGGCTCCTGGCCCAGCGGGAGGCCCCCGAGCTGCGGTCCCAGCAGCGCCAGATGGGGGGATCGCTGCTGCGGCTGCTGACGGATCTGGGCTTTCCGCTGCCGGACCGGCGCGATCTGGCCTGGCCGGCGGCCTGGGCCTGGGCCGGCCTCGCCCTCGGACTCGAGCCCCTGGCGGTGGTGGAGGGGTATCTGTTCGCCTGGACGGCGGGACAGATCAGCGCGGCGGTGCGGCTGGTGCCCCTGGGGCCCACCGAGGGGCAGCGGCTGCAGCTGGAGCTGGCGCCGCTGCTCGCGCGTCGTGCGGCGGAACTGCTGGAGAGCGATGCGACCACGCTCCGCAGCGGCGGAGTGGGGGCCTCCCTCGCCCAGCTGGGCCACGCCGAGCTCTACTCGCGGCTGTTCCGCAGCTGAGCGGCCGTGAAGTCGTACTCGCGGGTGAGACGGAACACGGTGCCGGAGAGCAGCAGCAGGCCGATCAGGTTGGGGATCGCCATGAGGCCGTTGAGGATGTCGGCGATCGTCCAGACCGCGCCGCCGGTGGCCACCGCGCCGATCACCACCACCGCCACCCACACCAGGCGGAAGGGGCGGATGCCGCCGGTGCCCACCAGGAACTCCAGGCAGCGCTCGCTGTAGTAGCCCCAGCCCAGGATCGTGGTG
>CAZVPB010000163.1:0-5078 GCA_964628165.1 uncultured Cyanobium sp. | reverse complement strand
AACGGACGCCCGGAGCTGGAGCTGGTGGCCCAGGACACGGCGGTGGCCATCCCGGGCGGTCCTGCACGCGCGCTCACCTACAACGGCCTGCTGCCCGGGCCGCTGCTGGAGATGAACCCCGGTGATGCCGTGCGCCTGCGCCTGCACAACCGGCTCGATCAGCCCACCAACCTGCACTACCACGGCCTGCACATTCCCCCCGGGGGCACGGCCGACAACGTCTTCCTGAGCGTCGCGCCAGGGGCGAGCCAGACCTACAACTTCGTTCTGCCCGCGGACCATCCCGCCGGCACCTCTACTACCACCCGCACCGCCACGGCACCGTCGCCGACCAGGTGTTCGGCGGCCTGGGCGGGGTGCTGATCGTCCGCGGCGCCCTCGACCGGATCCCCGAGGTGCGGGCCGCCCGCGAGCAGGTGCTCTTCCTCAGGGACCTTCCCGGCGCACAGGCCGACTTCCGCATGGGCGGCGGCATGGGGCCAGCAGTGATGCTGGGCCGGGAGGGATCGGTGCTCACCGTCAACGGAACGGTGAACCCCCTGCTCTCGATGTCCGCGGGGGGGCTGCTGCGGCTGCGGATCGTGAACGGCTCCAACGCCCGTTTCTGGCGGCTGGCGCTGGAGGATCACCGCTTCCATCTGATCGCCACCGATGGCGGTGCCCTGGCGGCGCCGGTGGAGCTGCAGGACCTGCTGCTGGCCCCGGGGGAACGGGCTGATGTGCTGGTGCGGGGGGAGAGGGGGCCGGGGAGCTACCGGCTGCTGAACCTGCCCACGGTGCGGGGCGGCATGGGACCCGGCATGGGGATGGGTCCCGGCCGGGGCATGGGGCCGGGGTGGCGTGGAGGGAGGCGGGGCGGCGGCTTCCCCGACGCGCAGAGCGCCGTGCCGATCGCCACCCTCGCCGTCGAGGGGGCGGTGGCTCCCCTTCCCCTCCCCTCGCGGCTCCTGCCGGTGACGCCGCTGCCGGACCCGGTGCGGACCCGCCGTTTCGTGCTCAACCACGGCATGGCCCCCGGCATGGGGATGGTGTTCCTCATCAACGGCCGCCCCTACGAGCACGACCGCGTCGACACCCGCGTGCGCCTGGGGGACACGGAGGAATGGGAGATCGTCAATGACGGGGTGATGGATCACCCCTTCCACGTGCACATCAATCCGTTCCAGGTGATGAGCCGCGACGGCCGGCCCGAGCCGTTCCGGGCCTGGAAGGACGTGGTGATCGTGCGGGCGGGGGAGACGGTGCGGATCCGCACGCGCTTCGCCGACTTCGCCGGCCGCACCGTCTACCACTGCCACATCCTCGACCACGAGGAACTCGGGATGATGGGGGTGCTGGAGATCGCCTGAGGCGAAGATTCAGTCCGCCATCACCTCCAGTTCGCCCCGCACCATGTTCATGCCGCAATGGAAGGGGTACCGGCCCGGCTCCAGGGGCGGCAGTTCGAGGATCGTTTCTGCATCGAGAGGCAGATCGAGGCTGCGCTGCTGGTCGGGGAAGATCACCCGGGCCACGCAGCCGCTCGGATCGGTGCGATGGAACACGATCCTCACCGGTTGGCCCGGCCTCAGCCGCACCGCGGACGGTGAATAGCCCCCGTCCACGGTGATGCGCACGGTCTGGAGGCCGTTCTCGGTGGCGGCGGCGGCCTGCTCGTCGCTCTCGCCATGGGGACCGAGGAACCACCACAGCTCCAGGGCGATCAGCCCCAGTCCCGCCAGGGTCACCAGCGCCTTGAGGCTGGCGGGCTGGCTGATCGTCCGCAGGGCGGGTTCGGTGGCGTCCATCGGGTTCATCCGGCCGTGGGCAGGGCGCGGGGCCGGAAGCGCCGCAGCCGCAGGGCATTCGACACCACCGACACCGAACTGCAGGCCATGGCGGCGCCGGCCAGCATCGGGTTGAGCAGCCAGCCGGTGAAGGGGAACAGCAGGCCTGCGGCGATGGGGATGCCGGCCACGTTGTAGGCGAAGGCGAAGAAGAGGTTCTGGCGGATGTTGGCGAGGGTGGCGCGGCTGAGCTCGATCGCGGCGCCCACCCCCGCCAGCCGGCCGGAGAGGAGGGTCACGTCGCTGGCGGCGATGGCCACGTCGGTGCCGCTGCCGATCGCGAAGCCCACATCCGCCCGGGCCAGCGCCGGGGCGTCGTTGATGCCGTCGCCCACCATCGCCACCGGGCCTCTCCCCTCCCGCTGGAGCCGCTCGATCTCGGCCGCCTTGTCGGCGGGCTTCACCTCGGCGATCACCTCGGTGATGCCCATCTGCCGTGCGATGGCTTCGGCGGTGCGCTGCGCATCGCCGCTGAGCATCACCACCTCCAGGCCGAGCTTCCTGAGGCGGGCGACGGCCGCCGCGGCCTCGGGCTTGGGGGGATCGGCGATGCCCAGCACCGCCTCGATCCGGTCGTCCACGACCACGGCCACGGTGCTGCAGGCCCGCTGTTCGAGTCCGGCGGCGATCGACTCCAGGTCGCCGGTGTCGAGGCCCCCGTGGGGAGGATCCTCCGCCAGCCAGCGGGGGGTGCCGATCCGGACCCGCCGGCCGCCCGCCGTTCCCTGCACCCCCCGTCCGGCCACGGCCTCGAACTGCTCCACCGCCGGAAGCTCCAGCTCGCCCTTCCGCTCACGCACGTAGGCCACCACCGCCTCGGCGAGGGGATGTTCGGAGCGCTCCTCGAGGGCGGCCAAGAGGCCCATGAGGGTGTCGGGATCGAGGCGGCCGGTGGCAAGCCGCTGGAAGTCGGTGACCTCGGGACGGCCCCGGGTGATCGTGCCGGTCTTGTCGAGCACGATCGTGCGCAGCCCCGCCGCCGTCTCGAGGGCCTCGCCGCTGCGGAACAGGAGGCCGTTCTCCGCCCCCTTGCCCGAGGCCACCATGATCGAGGTGGGGGTGGCCAGGCCGAGGGCGCAGGGACAGGCGATCACCAGGACGCTCACCAGGAAGAGGCTGGAGAGCAGGGGGTTGCCGCTCACCAGGAACCACACCACGAAGGCGGTGATGGCCACGGCGATCACGGCGGGGACGAACCAGGCCGTCACCCGGTCGGCCAGCCGCTGCACCTGGGTGCGGGAGCTCTGGGCCTGCCGCACCAGTTCCACGATCTGGGCGAGGAGCGTGTCCCCCCCCACCCTGGTGACCCGGAGCGTGAAGCTGCCGCTGCGGTTCAGCGAGCCCCCCACCACCTCGTCGCCGGTCTCCTTGCGGACGGGGGTGGGCTCGCCGGTGAGCATCGCCTCCTCCACCCAGGAACTTCCCTCCACCACCTCGCCGTCGAGGGGGACCTTCTCGCCGGGCCGCACCAGCACCATCTCGCCCCTGGCGACCCGGGAGAGGGGCACCTCCGCCACTCCGCCATTCCGCCGGACCCGGGCGGTGGGGGGCTGCAGCTGCAGCAGCTGGCGGATCGCCTCGGAGGTCTCCCCCCTTGCCCGGGCCTCGAGGAACTGGCCGAGCAGCACGAGGGTGAGGATCACCGCCGCCGTCTCGTAGTAGAGGTCGGCGGGCAGGCCCTGCTGCCGCAGCCAGCCGGGAAAGAAGGTGGCCGGCAGGGAGGCCAGCCAGGCGATGCCCACGCCGCTGGCGACGAGGGTGTTCATGTCGGCGCGGTGGCGCAGGAAGGCCCGCCAGGCGCCGCGGAAGATCGGTCCGCCGCTGCCCACCAGCACCAGGGTGGTGAGGATCAGCTGGGTCCAGCCGCTGCTGAACCAGGCCGGCAGCCAGGGCAGCGGCCTGCCCACCATGTGGGGAAGGCTGGCGAGCACCACCAGGGCGGTGAGCGCCACCGCGCGCCGTAACTGGCGCCGCAGCGCGGTGAGTTCCCTGGCCAGTTCCCGGTCGAGGGTCTCGCCCGAAGGCGGCTGATGGCTTCCTGGCCCGGGCGGGCCGGCAGCGCAGCAGCCGGAGAAGGGAGCGGCGGACGGGGTCGCCATGGAGCGGCACGGACCGTGGGATCGACCTTAAGGGCTCCATCCGGGTGGAGAGTCAAGTGTTCTCCTCGCCGGCCGCGGCTTCGCGGCGGGGGTTGACTCTCCCCTCCACTGGAGTCCTTACCCTCCCGCCAGCTTCCCTCCGCCGCCGGTTCTTCGCCGATGGGTCCCACGCTTCACCCGGTTCTGCAGGCCTCCCTGCCCATGGCCTGTCTGGCCGCGGTCCTCTCGCTGCCGCTGCCTCCGGCCAGCGCCCAGATGCCGATGGATCCCCACGAGGGCCATGGCGATGTCCACCGGGATCCCGATGATCCCCACCGGGAACACCGCATGCAGGAGGCCGCACCCTCCGCCGACGTGCCCGGCCATGATCACAGCGCCCACATGCACGACGTGGGGCCCGCCGGGGCCACCTACGACCTGCGCTTCATCGACGCGATGGTGCAGCACCACACCGGCGCCCTCCGCATGGGCGAGTTCGTGTTCGACATCGGCGAAGGCGGAGTGGGTGCCCTCGCCAAGACGATCTGGCGCGAGCAGGCCCAGGAGATCCGCGCCATGAACCTGTGGCGCAAGCGCTGGTACCCCGAGGCGCCCGTCTACCCGGTGGTCCTGGCGCCGGGCGGCGATCCCGACAGCCTCTCGGGCCTGGCGCGCATGAGCGGCGAGCAGATCCTCGCCATGCGGATGATCCACACGGCCCCCAACCGGGAGAACCGGGTGGTGTGGTTCCTGGAGGGGATGCTCCACCACCACGGTGCCGCCCTGAAGATGGCCCACGACGCGCGGGCGAAGAGCTCCAATGCCACGATCCGGCGCTTCGCCCGCGAGGTGATCGTGGCCCAGCGCGCCGAGATCCGGCAGCTGCGGGGCATGCTGCGGCAGGAGGGACGCGAGAAGCCGGAGTACTACGCCTACGACCCGTATTTCGCTCTCTGATCTCGCCCTTCGAACCCTGTACCCGCGGACTGCCGCGGTGCCCGCATACTTGCTGGCGGATCCGCTCTGCCCGCCGCGTCGATGTTCACCGTCGCCCTGCCGCTGGCCCTGGCCTTCATCATGTTTTCGCTGGGGCTTTCCCTCACTCCGGCGGACTTCGGTTTCGCCCTGCGGCGCCCCCATCCCCTGCTGGCCGGGGTGATCTCCCAGGTGGTGC
>CAZVPB010000162.1:0-5110 GCA_964628165.1 uncultured Cyanobium sp. | reverse complement strand
AGGCCACCGCATCGCCGGCCGCGAAGCGGGAGAAGGGCCCGCGCAGGGCCCGCTGGCCGCGCGGGTAGAAGCCCACCAGTTCGCGCGGATCCCAGCAGGCGTGGGTGACGTTGCAGCGGCCGCCACCGCTGATGCGCACCTTGTGCAGGGGCTCGGGGGTGGCCTCGAGCAGATGCACACCCCCCACGCCGGCCTCGGCGGCGCTGATGGCGGCCATGAACCCGGCCGGACCGCCACCGGCCACCAGCACGGGCAGCCGTTCAGGAACCATGGCTGGGCAGCATGGGGGGATGGAGCAACAGATCGGTGAGTGCCGGCAGCTGACCAGCTACCGCTTCAGTGTGGCGCCGATGATGGACTACACCGATCGGCACTTCCGGGTGCTGATGCGGCAGATCACCCGCCACAGCCTGCTCTACACCGAGATGGTGGTGGCCCGGGCCCTGCACCATGCCCGGCTGGCGACGGACGCCGAGCGGCCCGGCGGCCGGCTGGAGCGGCTGCTGGGCTTCGATCCCTGCGAGCGGCCCCTCGCCCTGCAGGTGGGCGGTGACGACCCCACACTGCTGGCGGAGGCCGCTCGCCTGGCGGCGGACTGGGGCTACGACGAGATCAACCTCAATGTGGGCTGTCCCAGCGAGAAGGTGCGGCAGGGACGCTTCGGCGCCTGCCTGATGGCCGACCCCGGGCAGGTGGCGCGCTGCGTGGAGGCCATGGCAACCGCCACGTCACTGCCTGTGACCGTCAAGCACCGCATCGGCATCGACGACCGCGACTCCTACGCGGAGCTTCTGGCCTTCGTGGACACGGTGGCCCCGGCCGGGGCGCGGCGTTTCAGCGTGCATGCGCGCAAGGCCTGGCTGCAGGGCCTCGACCCCAAGCAGAACCGCACCATCCCGCCGCTGCGGCACGACTGGGTGCACAGGCTGAAGGGCGACCGGCCGCGGCTGACGGTCGAGATCAACGGCGGCCTGCAGACCGTGGACGACTGCCTCCTGCACCTGGAGCACGTGGATGGGGCGATGGTGGGACGGGCGGCCTACGACCACCCCCTGCGCTGGGCCGGCGTGGATCAGCGCATCCACGGCGATTCGGGCACCTGCGAGCCGGCCACCCCCGCCTCGGTGCTGCGGGACCTGATCCCCTATGCCGAGCGCTGGTGCAGCCGGGGAGAGCGGCTATGGCCGATCGCCCGCCATCTGGTGAAGCTGGTGCAGGGCGTGCCCGGTGCGCGTCCCTGGCGCCAGCAGATCAGCCAGGCGGCGGGAGCACCGCAGGCCGGGCCCGAGGTGCTGGAGCGTGCCGCCCATCAGCTGGAGACGACTCAGTCCTCGGCGCCGGGGTAGCCGCCCTCGCTGTCCCGGAAACCGCCGTCAAAGCCACCGCCGCCGCCGCTGCGGCGACGGCGGGTGCGCCCGGCCTCGAAGCCGGCATCGGAGGCACCGCCGCCGTAGCTGCGGTCTTCCCAGCCCCGGGCGCCCGACCCCCGGCCGCCACCACCGCCATGGCCGCCGCCCCCAGCACCGCCATAGCCACCACCGCCGTAACCGCCACCGCCGCCGTAGCCACCGGGGGAGCGGCGCGGGGCGCTGCCGCGGGGTTCCGCCCGGTTGATGCGCAGGGGACGACCCATCAGTTCGGCACCCTGGAGCGCCTCGATGGCCCGGGCTTCCATCTCCGGGTCGGCCATCTCCACGAAGGCGAAACCGCGCTTGCGGCCGGTGTCCCGCTCCAGCGGCAGAGAGCAGTTGACCACCTCCCCGAAGGGAGAGAACAGTTCCACCACATCCTCCTGCTCAGCGCGGAAGGGCAGATTGCCGACAAAGATGCTCACGTCCAGGGGTCAGGCGGGGAAAGGAACCCAGGCCTGTCAACCGCCCAGCCTAGGGGCAGGATTCAGGGCTGGTTCGCCGCCCCACGGCCCAGCCGCTGCCGCACCGCCGCCAGCTGCCCCCGCACCCGCTCGAAGCCGGTGCCCCCCTCACTGATCCGGGCGGCCACCACCTGGCGTGGTTCGATCGCCGTGAAGATGTCGGCCTCGAAGGCGGGGTGCAGCCGCTGCCAGCGCTCCAGGGGCAGCTGGCGGAGCAGAATTCCCTCCCTGAGGCAGGTCTTCACCAGGCCACCCACCAGCTGGTAGGCCTCCCGGAACGGCACCCCCCGGCCCACCAGGTAGTCGGCCACATCAGTGGCATTGGCGAAATCGGAAGCCACCGCCGCCTCCAGCCGCTCAGGCCGGAACTCGAGGCCCTCCTCGAACAGGACCGCCATGGCCTCGAGGCAGCCACGCACCGTGGCCACCCCGTCGAACAGGGCTTCCTTGTCCTCCTGGAAGTCCTTGTTGTAGGCCAGCGGCAGGCCCTTGATCATCGTCAGCAGGCCGATCAGATGCCCGAACACCCGGCCGCTCTTGCCCCGCACCAGTTCGGGCACGTCGGGGTTCTTCTTCTGGGGCATCAGGCTGCTGCCGGTGGCGCAGCGGTCGGTGAGGGCCACGAAGCCGAACTCCTCACTCGCCCAGAGGATCACCTCCTCCGCCAGACGGCTGAGGTGGGCCAGCACCAGGGAGCCCGCCGCCATGAACTCCACGGCGAAGTCACGGTCGCTCACGGCATCGAGGCTGTTGGCGTAGATCGCTTCAAAACCAAGCTCCTCAGCGGTGGCGCGCCGATCGATCGGCACCGGCGTGCCGGCCAGGGCCGCCGCCCCCAGGGGGCAGATGTTGACGCGCCGGCGCACATCGGCCAGGCGCTGGCGGTCGCGCTCGGCCATCTCGATGTAGGCCAGCAGGTGGTGGGCCAGGCAGAGAGGCTGGGCGCGCTGCAGGTGGGTGTAGCCCGGGATCAGGGTGTCGGCGTGGCGCTCGGCCTGATCCAGCAGGGCCCGCTGGAAGCGCAGCAGATCGGCGTCGATGGCATCGATCCGGCGCCGCAGCCAGAGGCGGATGTCGGTGCCCACCTGGTCGTTGCGGGAGCGGCCGGTGTGCAGCTTCTTGCCCAGGGGACCGAGCAGTTCGATCAGCCGCCGCTCCACGGCGAAGTGCACGTCCTCGGCCTCCAGACCGGGGTTGAACTCCCCCCGGCCCGCCTCGGTCCGGACCTGCTCCAGCCCGGCGATCAGCTCATCGGCCTCGGCCTCGCTGATCACCCCGGTGCGGCCGAGCATGCGGGCATGGGCCACCGAGCCGTCGAGATCCTCCTGCAGCAGGGCGATGTCGAAGCCGATCGAGGCATTGAAGCGCTCGATCGCCGGATGCAGCCCCTGCTCGAAGCGATTGCTCCAGGTGGACGCGGAGGAATCGACGGCCATGGACGGGAGCGCGGCGGCACGGCGGGCTGGGGCTCAGCTTGCCACTCGGCTGCCGGGCCCGCCCTGTCCCAGGGGAGGCAGCATCACCTCCTCCTGCATCTTGAACACGAGCATCGAGGCATCGTCCTCCAGATCGCGGTCCGGTCCCACGAAGCGGTCGAGGCGGGCGAACAGCTGATCGAGGATGGCCTGGGCCCCGCTGCCGGAACGGCTGGCCACCTGCAGACTGCGGCGCAGGCGGTCCTCCTCGTAGCGGTCGCCGCCGAATCCCCGGGCCTCGGTGACGCCATCGGTGTAGAAGAGCACCACATCACCCGGTTCGAGCACGATCGACTCCATGCCGTACTCGGCTTCGGTCTGCAGTCCGATCAGCAGTCCCGGCGCATCCAGACGCTCGACGCGGTTCAGGCGCCGCCGCCACAGCAGGGGCGGATTGTGGGCGGCGTTGCTGTAGCGCAGCAGCCGGGTGAGCGGGTCGAAGTCGGCATAGAAGAGCGTCACGAAGCGGTGCGACTGGGAGAGGTCCTCCTGGGCCAGCTGGTTGAGGTCGTGGAGGATGCGGTCCGGAGCATGGCCGCTGAGGGCACCGGTCCGGAGCATGCCGCGCAGCAGGGTCATCAGCAGGCCGGCCGGGACCCCCTTGCCCATCACATCGCCCACGGCCACCGCCCAGCGGCCGCGCTCCCGGCGGCGGCCCTGCAGGCGGGGACGGGTGGGTATGAAGTCGTAGTAGTCGCCACCCACCTCGAAGGCGGGGCGGCAACGGGCCGCCAGGTCCACACCCTCGATGACCGGACAGTGGTCCGGCACCAGCTGGGCCTGGATCTCGGCGCCGATGCTCAGCTGCCGATCCACGCGCTCATGGCGACGCATGTCCTGCTGGAGCACCTCGTTCTCCAGGGCCATGGCGGTGAGGTCCGCCACCAGCTGCACATGGCGGCGGTGCACCTCGCTCCAGCAGAAATCCTCCCGCTCGCTGAACACGTACAGCCGCCCGCGCTGACGGCCACGGGCCACCACGGAGGTGGCGAACACCTCGGCCCGGCCCAGCAGCCGCAGCACCCGCTGATCGAGCCGGGCGGCCCGCTCCGCTTCGCCGTCGTCTGCGTCGTGGTCGTCGGCCGTGAGCTCGCTGTCGGGCAGAGCGTTGAACCGGCGCACGAGCGCGGCGGCGCGTCTGAGGGGCGAGGCATGCACCTGTTCGCGCCAGAGGCGACCGTCCTCACGAAACGGCACCAGCAGGGCACCGTCGGCCTCCACCAGACGGGCGGCCACCAGCGGCACCAGCTCCAGCAGGCGGCTGAGGTTGGTGAAGCTGCGCAGCACGAACCCGAGCGAAGCCAGCAGCTCCTGGTTGCGGCGCTGCTCACGGCTGAGGCTGTCGAGCAGCTGCCGCAGTGAGGTACCCGGGGAGAGCGAGGGCTGCTGGGGCACAGCTGGCGGCGTCTGGCTCACCGAGCTGCCGCGGGGAGACGCAAGATAGCCACGGCCCGCGCGCCTGACCTCAGCCCGCCAACAGCGCCTCCACGAATTCGAAGCTGTTGAAGGGCCGCAGATCGCGGATGCCTTCGCCGGCACCGATGAAGCGGATCGGCAGACCCGCCTCCGAGGCCACTGCCAGGGCGACGCCGCCGCGCGCGCTGCCGTCGAGCTTGGTGATCACCACCCCGGTGAGGCGGGCGGCGCTGGCGAAGGCCATCGCCTGGCGCAGACCGTTCTGGCCCTGGCTGGCATCGAGCACCAGCAGGGATTCCACCGCGGCGTCGGGCGCCAGCCTGTCGATGATGCGGCGCACCTTGGC
>CAZVPB010000161.1:0-5141 GCA_964628165.1 uncultured Cyanobium sp. | reverse complement strand
TTCTCGATGGCCGGCGCCTCCTGGACCAACGACCTCAGCTGGGTGGAGGGCTACGGAAACGTGCTGGAGCCCATGAACGAGCTCAGCGCCCGCTTCCATCAGGTCTTCGACCCCCTGGTGGCGGAGGATCCCGCCGTCACCCAGACCGTGCCCTACCGGGAGGCGCTGCTCCACCTGCTGCTGCTGGAGACCAGCTGCTTCCGCTACTGGGGCCAGGGCACCTGGACCGGCCACGCCCGCGAGATCCACCGGCGGGGCATGGCCGCCCTCGAGCTGAGTTCACCCCGATGAGCGACCCCCGCAGCGGAAAGCTCGGCTTCTGGGAGGTGGCCTCCATCGGTGTCGGCGGAATGGTGGGCGGCGGCATCTTCGCGGTGCTGGGTCTTTCGGTGGAGCTGACCCGGGGAGGCGCACCGGTGGCCTTCCTGCTCGCTGGACTCGTTGCCCTCGTCACCTCCACTTCCTATGCACGGCTCTCCGTCACCTTTCCGAGTCAGGGCGGCACCGTGGCCTTCCTGGACCGGGCCTTCGGTCCGGGCCTGTTCACGGGGAGCGCCAACATCCTGCTGTGGATCAGTTACATCGTGATGCTGTCTCTGTATGCCTATGCCTTCGGCAGTTATGGCGCCTCCTTCTTTCCCGCCGCCTCGCAGGTGTTCTGGAAGCACGCCCTCATCACCGGCAGCATCGTGGGCATCACGGGCCTCAACCTTCTCGACGCCGAACTGATCGGCGAGGCGGAGGACTGGATCGTGCTCGTCAAGCTGCTGATTCTCTCCCTCTTCATCGCGGTGGGCATCCGGGGGGTCGACACCGCCAGCCTGGCCCCGGCCACCTGGTCGCCGCCCCTGGCCCTGATCGCGGGCGGGATGATCATCTTCCTGGCCTACGAGGGTTTCGAGCTCATCGCCAACACCGCCCAGGATGTCCGGGATGCCTCGAGGATCCTGCCCCGCGCCTTCTATTCGAGCGTCGGCTTCGTTCTCGTTCTGTATGTGCTGATTGCCGTCGTCACCGTGGGCACGCTCCCCGTCGACCGGATCGTGGCGGCGAAGGACTATGCCCTCGCCGAGGCGGCCAGGCCCTTCCTGGGGCAGAAGGGATTCGCCCTGATCGCCATCGCCGCCATGCTGTCCACCGCTTCGGCGATCAATGCCACGATCTACGGAGCGGCCCGGCTCAGCTTCGTGATCGCCAAAGACGGCGAGCTTCCGGCCCTCCTGGCCAGGAAGACCTGGGGCAGGCCGGTCCACGGGCTTCTCCTCACCTCCGGCGCGACCCTGCTGATCGCCAACCTCACCGATCTCTCCAGCATGTCGACCATGGGCAGTGCCGGGTTCCTGCTGGTCTTCGCCGCCGTCAACGGTGCCAACGTCGCCCTGGCGGATGAAACGGCGGGCAGCCGCCTCCTGTCGGTGCTCGGGGCCGCCCTCTGCCTCGGAGCCCTGGGCTGCCTGATCTGGCAGACGGCGATCACCTCGCCCGCAAAGCTCTGGTTTCTCGGCGCCATGGCGGGGGCGGCCCTCACGATCGAAGCCGGCTTCCGGGTCCTCACCGGGCGGCGGATGAATCTGAGGCAGCAGGGCAAGAGAGCCCGTTGAAGGGCCGCTGGTCTCACCGCCCGCTGCCTCCCCGTAGCAGGACCATCAGAACCCGAGGCTGTTCTTGATCATCTCGATCACACTGCTGCCACCGAAGGCGACGGCCAGCAGGATCGAGCCCGACACGAGGAAACCGCAGAGGCACAGGGCCAGTCCCCCCAGGCTGATCGCCCCGTCGTCATCGAGCAGGCCGAAGCCGGTGACGAAGATGCCGATCGCCGGCAGCGTGTTGGTGCCGGGGATCGGAATCATCATCGAGATCGACATCAGGGCGATCGCCAGACCGATCACGATGCGGCCGGGAGCCGTGGTGCACACCTTCGTGAGGCGTGGGCGTGAAATCGACTCGATCCGCCGCAGCCAGGGCAGGCCCACGTTCAGGGTGTGGCGCACCTTTCCCGCCTCGAAGCCGTGATTGCGCCAGTCCGGCGGAAACCAGGGTTCCTCCCGTCCCACCAGCAGTTGCACCGCCAGCAGGAACATCGCGATTCCGAAGGGAACCGAATAGCCCGGCGCCGGGATCGGCAGCGCCGAGGGAAACGACAGCAGCACAAACAGAAAGCCGAAGGTGCGCTCCCCGGCCAGGTCGAGAATGTCGCCGAGCGTCACCTTCGGACGGCCCACGGAGGATTGCCAGCGTTCACCCGTCAGGAAGAATTTCTCGAGTTCGCTGGAAAGGGTGGGCATGGAGATGCAATGGTGGACCCGTGAATGAGCCCAGCGGGGTCGGACTTTAGCCCCTTCAGGCACCACGAATCCGGCCCTTCCTTCGAGGTCCGGCTCCACGGAACCTGGCGATCACCTTCCCTCGCGGTCGGCGTCCTGACGCTCCGCCGTGGTGTGCCCCTCAGGGATGCCGGCCGACCTGACGCTCTCCTCCTCCCGCCGGTCCAGGCAGGTGGAGCAGAGCACCCGGCCCTTCAGCTGCAGGTAGAGGCGGGTGGACCGCTCGATCTGGAGGCCGCACCCCGAACAGGCGAACAGAGGAGCCATCGGTGCCGCACCTGACTGATGGGCAGGGTATCGGCGCCGGGGAACGGCCGGATCCTCAGGGCGGTGGCGGCGTTTCCCGGGCCCTGCGATGCTCCGGCCGGCGGGCCTGAGCGCGGCAGCGGGCGGAGCAGTAGCGCACCTCCTCCCACACGTCCTTCCACTTGCGGCGCCACTGGAAGGGCCGGCCGCAGAACGCGCAGGTCCTGGTGGGGCGGTCGGCATGGTGGGGCACCGGTTCAGCCCACCTCGACGCCCTTCCAGAAGGCCACACGTCCCCGGATGTTCTCCGCGGCGGACTTCGGCTCGGGATAGAACCAGCACGCCGCGGCATTCACCTTCCCCTCCACCACCACGTCGTAGTAGTGGGCTTCGCCCTTCCAGCCGCAGACGGTGCGGTGGGAGGAGGGGCGGAAGCATTCCTGCACCAGGGCCTCGGGCGGGAAGTAGGCATTGCCTTCAACCCTGACGATGTCGTCGCTTTCGGCGATCACGGTGCCGTTCCAGCGGGCCTGCATGGGGATGGGGGGAGTGCGCAGGGGATCATGGCGGTTTCCTGCCCCAGCCGGTGATGGCTTCGTCGACCGAACCCGACGGTCCGGAGGGATCGCTCCGTCCGGCCCGGGGCCGCCGTCGCGCCGCTTCCCGCGACAGGGGTGAGCGGAAGGAGGGAAGGGGATTCGGCGCCGGCCGGGACACCGCTCAGGGCAATGGGCGAGGCGGCCGCGGTGCGGGCCGTGGCCGCAGGCGCCGCGGCAAGGGCCTCAGCCGTGGCGACTGGGGACCGCTGGGCAAGCATCCCGACCTGGACGCGATCGTCGCCCGTCAGCGGCTCCGTCTGCCCCTCTCCGGCCGCCTCAGCGAAGCCGAGGTGAACCGGGCCTGGAAGGCCGCGGCGACGGAGCACCACCCCGACCGGGGCGGCGCCCACGACACCATGCAGGCCATCAACGGCGCCCGGGATCTGCTGCTGGGCCGGGGGGAGTGACCTCGAGCGACCGGCGATCCCATCGCCCCAGCTCAGCAGCGGCAAGGTAACTGCTCTGCAGGAACTCCAGCAGAGTGTCGTCCGGGGAGGGAGACTCCCGGACCGCGTCGTAGGGAAGCAGGAACTCCCCCAGCGATGCGTTCCACGCGGCCGCATCGGGAGCGATCCTGGCTTCGCCGAACCCCGCCGGGCTCGGATAGGCATAGGAATAGAAGGCGGCGTGATCGATGCCGCCGCCTCCGGGCCAGAAGCCCGCACTGCTCACCTCATGGGAGTAGGCCTCCCGGGTCACCCAGTCGGGCAGATTCGGGATGCCCCCCGGGTGGGGCGGTGCGAGCCGCCCGGAGAAGCGGGTGACGGCGAGATCGAAACTCCCCCAGAAGAAGTGCACGGGGCTGCACTTGCCCAGGAAACGGGCCCGGAATTCCCGGAAGACACGGTCGGCCTGCAGCAGTGCTCGCCAGAACCGGGCCGCCGCCTCCGCGTCGTAGTGGTCGTGGACCGTGTCGCGTTCGAAGGGAATCGGATCGGCGATCTCAGAAGGCGTGGTGTGGATCCTCACCTCGAGCCCGAGGAGTTCGAGTTCCCGGAAGACGGCCCCATGGAAGTCCGCGACGGAGCGGGGTTTCAGCTCCAGCCGTGCCGAGAGGCCGGCGCTGGTGCCCACCACGAGCTGCTGATCGAGAAAGTCGAAGCGGATCTCGAACAGCCTTGCGCCGTGGGCGATGGGGGACGTGGTGAGGCCCCGGCAGTCGACATAGAGGGGGACATGCCAGGAATGGTTGGTCCAGGGCGTCTGGACCAGGCGGATCTTGCCGACGATCTGCGTCCACAGGTGCAGCGTCGCGGCCGTCTCCGACCAGGAGGGCCAGTCGAGCTCCGGCCAGTCTTCGCCTGTCGATCGGTTCCGGGTCGGCATGGGATCAACCGCCTCAGCGCAGCTCGAAGAGCAGCAGGTCGGCGTCCGGGGTCACGGCGGTGACGGAGCGGATGCCTCCGGGAGGGAACCCGAGGCCGTCCCCCTTCTCCAGCCGGCCGGTCTGCCTGCCCTGGGCCGTCTCCAGCTCGACCTGCACCCCGCCGTCGATCACCTGCAGCCATCCGAGCGAGCCGGGGGCGACCGGCAGCGTCAGGGAGCGCTCCGGTGTCGGTCTGGCCCGCCACAGTCGCGCCGGCCGGTGGATGCTCATGGCGGCATCGCCCCGCTCCGGATCGATCAGCGTTGTCCAGCTGCCGCCGATCTCGACACGGCGCTGGTCGTAGGCAGGCTGGACGTTTCGCGACTCCGGCTCGATCCAGATCTGCAGCAGGCGGCAGGGCCGCTGGCCTTCGTTCACCTCGCTGTGCAGGATGCCGCTGCCCGCGCTGAGGACCTGCACCTCGCCGGCCGTGAGGGTCTGGGTGTGGCCCATGGAATCGCGGTGGGTCAGCTCCCCTTCCACCATCACCGTGATGATCTCCATGTGACGGTGGGGATGCGGGCCGAAGCCCGAGCCGCCCCGGATGGTGTCGTCATTGATCACCAGCAGGGGGCCGAATCCGGTCCAGGCCGGATCGAAATG
>CAZVPB010000160.1:0-5144 GCA_964628165.1 uncultured Cyanobium sp. | reverse complement strand
CGGCGGGATCGCGGCCGTCGGCGAGGTGCACCCGGATGCCGCTGGAGGTGGCGATCCGGGCCGCCGCCAGCTTGGTGGTCATGCCCCCCGTGCCCCACCGCCCTCCGCCGCCGGCGACGCCGGAGAGGCGTTCGAGCTCCTGGAGGTCCCTCACCTCCTCGATGGGCCGGGCAGACCGGTCGGTGCGCGGATCGCCCGAATACAGACGGTCCACATCGGTGAGCAGGATCAGTTCGTCGGCGGCCACGGCCACCGCCACCAGGGCCGAGAGGGTGTCGTTGTCCCCGAAGCGCAGCTCGTCGGTGGCGAGGGTGTCGTTCTCGTTCACGATCGGCACCACGCCCCAGGCGAGCAGCTGCTCGAAGGTGCGGCAGGCCCGGCGGTAACGGCGGCGCGAGGCCAGATCACCGCGGGTGAGAAGAACCTGGGCCACCGCCAGGCCCCGCACCGCGAAGGCCTCCTGATAGAGGGCCATCAGCCGCCCCTGTCCCACCGCCGCCGCCGCCTGCAGGGCGGCCACCTCCACCGGCCGGCGCTCCATCGCGAGGGCCTCGCAGCCGAGCCCCACCGCCCCGCTGGTCACCAGCACGATGCCCTCCCCCCGGCGCCGCCGTCGGCCCAGGATCGTGGCCAGATCGGTGATCACCGCGGCGGTGGAACGTTCCGGATCGCCGCGCAGCAGGCTCGTGCCCACCTTCACGACGCGCCGGCGGGCTGGGACGGTTCCGTTCATCCGGTGATGGGGGAGCCCATCCAGCGGGCCATGCGCAGTTCCAGCAGCTGGAGCCGGTCGTGGCGGCTCGGCCCGCCGTCGTGGTCGATGGGCCGCACCAGCACGGTGTACAGCCCGAGGCGGTTGCCGGCCAGCACATCGGTGAACAGCCGGTCCCCCACCAGGGCGACGCTGCCGGCGGGGAGCCCCATCTCACCGAGCACCCGGCGCAGGGCGGCGCGGCGGGGCTTGTGGGCCGAGGTCGTGAAGGGCAGGCCGAGGTGGTCGGCCACCGCTCCGATCCGGCGACGGGAGGGGTTGTTGCTGAGCAGGTGGATGGGCAGCAGGGTGAGCGCATGGCGCAGCCACTGTTCGGCGCTGGGGGGCAGCTCGCCGCTGCGTCTCGGCAGGAGCGTGCGGTCCACGTCGAGCACGAGGGCACGGATCGGTCCCCCAGGCCGCTGCAGCAGCGGCTCCAGCGGCAGATGGGCGAGGGTGGTGCCCGCGACCCAGTCGGGAGTGAGCAGCCGGCGGAGGGTCACCGCCCCATCTCCCGCTCCTCGAGTTCGGCCTCGATGCGGGGCTGGACCCGCTCGAACTCCTCCCCTTCCACCAGGAGTCCCTCGCCGGCTTCGATCCGGGCGACGACGAAGAACGGATCGAGGGGGATGTAGAGGCCGTACTCCTCGTCCTCCACCATGAAGCTCACGAGCAGTTCGTAGGTCTCGCTCTCGTCGTCGGGGATCTCATCCTCCTCCAGCTCCTCGGGTTCCGGCTCCTCCAGTTCGCCGCTGACGGTGAGGGTGACGGCCGAGCGCACCAGGGTGAGGTCGTGCTCCTGCAGCACCACGTCCGCCACGGACAGCACCGACTCCGCATCCTCCACGGTCTCCACCAGCTCCGGCTCCCCCTCCTGTCGCAGCCGGAAGAGGCAGACGGGGGTGTCCACCGGGGTCAGAAGCGCGTAGTCGCGGCCATCCAGGGGGATGAGCTGCTCGAGGAAGCACAGCAGCCGGCGTCCCGAGGCGTCGCGCACCTCGAGGGTGGGAACGTCTCCTGAACCCGTGGCGGGGGGGGGATCGGCGGGCATGGCCTCCGGTACGGTTGCCCTCAGGATGAACCAGCATCCCGTCGTTCGCCCGGGACGTCGTTCGCCGCGGGGACCGGCTCCGGCTCCGGACCCTCCCGAAGCCACTGCTCCAGGAGGATCGCCGCCGCCGCACTGTCCAGCCTGCCGGTGCGGTCGCCGTGCAGGCCATGACGCTCGGCGGCCGCCCAGGTGCTGGCATGTTCGTTCACCCAGGCCACGGGCAGGGGCTGGCCGGCCGCCGCCAGGCTTCGCGCCAGCTGCAGTCCCAGCCGGCGGCAGTGGTCCGCCTGGCGGGTGCCGCGCTGTTCCGCGTCGAGGGGAAGTCCCACCACCAGGGCACGGGCGCGCCGATCTCTGGCCACGGCGAGCAGACGGGCGGCGAGAAGATCCGGAGGCCCCCGCCTCAGGGCTGGAAGGGGGGTGACGGTGAGACCCAGGGCATCGCAGCCGGCCAGTCCGATGCGGCGCCGCCCCAGGTCGAGGGCCAGGGCCGACCGGGGCCGGGGGGCCGGCATTCAGCGCTGGCCCACGGGGGTGGGCAGGGGACGGCGGCGGGGCTGGAACTGTTCGAGCACGGCACCGAGGCGGCGGGCGGCCCGCTCGGCGGGGAGGGATTCCTGGCGGCGCCACACGCTGCGCGCCATCACCACCTGATCGCCGTGGGCCTCGGCCCCGATCCTGCCGAGCCAGGAGCGGCGGGAGTCGTCACCCGCTTCGCTGCGCAGCCACAGCGCCTCTCCCGGACGGGCCAGCCTCCGCAGCAGCAGTTCGAGCGGGGCGCCGAGCAGGTGACCCCAGCCGGGATGCAGGCTGAGCTCCACGTGATGGCCACCGCAGGGATGGCGTTCGAGGAGCCGGGCCCCGGCCACGGCCTCGTTGCGGTTGGGATCCACCAGCAGGAAGCCACGGCCGCCGCCTCGATCGAGCAGGTCGTCCACGTGGCGGTCGAGCAGCTGCCGCAGGGGCGCCGGACAGGCCGCCTGCTCCAGGTGCCAGAGAAGCGGTGCGGTGCGGCGGTTGAGAACGCGCAGCTGCAGATCCGCGGGTGCAGCCCCGGGAGCGGCGGCCGCATCCGCCGTCCAGCGCCAGAGGCTTTCGCACCGCTGCGGCTGGAAGCCCTGTTCCCGCAGGGTGGCCAGCCGGTCCCGGTCGAGGCTGGAGACCACCGCGATCCAGCTGCCCGCCCCCGGCACCCTCTGGATCGCCTCCCGCACCAGATCGGCGGTGACCTCGTGGGGAGGAAGGAAGGGGACGTCATCCCCAGGGGCGAGAGCCATGCGCAGGTGCTCGATGCGCCAGCAGGTGCCCCTGCGGTTGAACCGCCGGCCCACGATCAGGCCCGCAGCGCGGGGCTCCCCGGCCGCCGTGGCGGTGAAGGCCACCAGCACCTGGGGGGCCATGGGGGGGCGCCGGCGCAGCACCGCCAGGAGCCGTTCCGGCAGTCCCAGCAGCACGGCGCGCTGGAGAAGGGGCTGGAGGGGCAGGAAGGCCGGGTCGTCCAGAAGAGGGAGGTGCCAGCCCTGCAGCGGTTCGATCCGCCAGACCGGCTCCGGGGACTCCGCGCCTGGGGCGTCCTCGAGCGGTTTCGTCTCGGCGGGGAAAGGCACGGTGGGGATCCGGTGGGGGCGGATGCGGATCCGCGGACATGGCCAGTGACCATGGCCATTCTAAGGCGGCGCGCCGGGCCTCAGTCCGGGCGGACGAGCACCAGGGGGGTGCGTTCGTTGGCGTTGCCGGCGGGGTTCGGTCCCAGCGCCCTCTGGAGCAGTTCCTCGCTGCAGCCGGGGCTCGCCGCCAGCACCTTCACCCGGCCGAGATCGTTGACGTCCACCACCGCGACGCCCACCCCCAGCTGCCGCGCCATGCGGATGCAGAAGCCCTCGGCCTGGTCCGGTCCGAGCACCAGGGTCTGGTCGTAGGGGGGAGTGGTGCCGGTGACATCGTCGATGAGGCGGGCCTGCTCGCCGGCGAGGCGGTAGAAGCCGCCGCGGCTGCCCGCCAGCTTCATGGCGGTGCCGGCGATCCAGGCGCAGAGCACCCGCGCCGGCCCGACGATGTCGATGAGGGTCTGGAGACCGCAGGCGGTGGCCAGGCTGCTGGTGGGATGGAACACCCGGCACAGGAGCCGGGCGAGCATCGAGGGCTCCACGGTGCTCGGGTGCCGGTAGCGGCCCTGCATCACCGCCACCGGAGTCTCCCCGATCGTGAGGATGTCGCCGGGCTGGATCAGGGGGCCGGCGTAGCGCTCCAGCACCGCGAGCGGATCGTCCAGCACACCGAGCAGATGGGTGCGCAGCGGCAGCACCCGGCAGCCCTGTCCGGACCGCCAGGGGGCGGAGGCGGGATCGACCGGTTCCGGTTTCTGCAGGGGCACCAGGATTCCCTGGCGGCGGGCGAGCCGTCCGAACGGTCCGTAGTCGATCCACCGCAGGTCGATCCAGAGGGTGTCCAGCAGGCTCTCGAGGTCCACCCCGGAGGGACCCCGCAGGTGCAGCTGCACCCGGGCCGCGGTGCTCCTGTTCCCCTTGACGATGTAGGCCGCCCAGTACCCGTCGGGGCGTGCCTCCTCGTCGGGATGGAGCGGCACGATCCTGCTCTGGCAGGTCACCTCGCTCACGTCGCCCCGGGCCAGGAGCGTGGCCTCCGCCCGGATCTCCGGCACCATCACCTCCATGCGGGGGTGGGGATTGCGGATCGTGACGGTGCCGGTGACCTCGAGGCCCTGGGCCCGCCGCCGCACCTCGAAGGGGCCCGGCAGCAGACGCAGGGGCGAGGAGGGACGGAGCCGGTGGCGCAACTCCAGCCAGAGCAGGGTGAGGCCGAAGAGGAGCGCCGCCGCCAGGAGCAGGGACAGCGCGAGGGGCAAGCCCGTACCTTCTGCGGCCATGAGGGTTGCGTGGCAGACGGCGGGAGCGTAGATGCCGGCACGGCCGTAGGTTCGCCAGGGCATCTCCTGGAGGGCAGTGCCATGCGCAAGGTCTTCGTCCTCGACACGAACGTTCTGCTCCACGATCCGCGGGCCCTGACCCGCTTCGAGGACAACCATGTCGTGGTGCCGATCGAGGTGGTGGAGGAGATCGACCGCTTCAAGCGGGATCCCTCCGAGAAGGGGCGCAATGCCCGTGAGATCTCACGCCTGCTCGATGAGTTCCGCCGCCGCGGCAACCTCGCCGAGGGGGTGACCATCGACGAGAGCAGCGGCGCCACCCTGCGGGTGGTGTTCTGCCGCAGCGAGACCCTTCAGCAGCTGCCGCCTGAACTGCAGGCGGGCAACGGCGACAACAACATCCTCGCCGTGGCGCTCGAGCAGCGGATGCAGGAGGTGATGGGGGCCCACGCCCC
>CAZVPB010000159.1:0-5248 GCA_964628165.1 uncultured Cyanobium sp. | reverse complement strand
GGATGCCGCGGCTCACGGCGATCTCCTGCAGGTGGGTGGTGTTGGAGGAGTTGTACCCGCCGATCACCACCATCAGGTCGAGGGGCTCGTCCACCAGGGCGAACATGGCGTCCTGCCGTTCCTGGGTGGCATCGCAGATCGTGTTGAAGGCGAGGAAGTGCTCGTTCAGCTCGGTGGGGCCGTAGCGCTCGAGCATGGTGCGCTCGAACAACCGGCCGATCTCCTCGGTCTCGCTCTTGAGCATGGTGGTCTGGTTCGCGACCCCCAGGCGCACCAGGTCGCGGTCGGGATCGAACCCGGGGGAGCATGCCCGGGCGAACCGCTCCAGGAACGCCTGCCGCTGCTCCGGGGTGGGATGGCCTCCACCGGCGCTGGCCAGGATGTAATCGCAGACCATGCGGGCCTCGGCCAGGTCGAGCACCACCAGGTAGGTGCCCGCGAAGGAGCTGGTGGCGAGGGTTTCCTCATGCTTCACCTTGCCGTGGATGATCGAGGTGAAGGCATGCTTCTTGTGCTTCTCCACGGTGTTCCACACCTTGGAGACCCAGGGGCAGGTGGTGTCCACGATGTGGCAGCCGCGCTCGTTGAGCAGCTGCATCTCCTGCACGGTGGCGCCGAAGGCCGGCAGGATCACCACGTCGCCGCCGGCCACCTCCGAGAAGTCCTTCACGCCCTCCTCCACGGGGATGAAGAGCACGTCCATCTGCCGCAGGTGGGCGTTCACCGAGGGGTTGTGGATGATCTCGTTGGTGATCCAGATGCGCTCGCTGGGGTAGTGGCGACGGGTCTCGTAGGCCATCGCCACGGCCCGCTCGACCCCCCAGCAGAAGCCGAAGGCCTCGGCCAGCCGCACGGTGAGACGCCCCTGGCGCAGTTCATAGCCGTTCTCGCGGATCCGGCCGATCAGATCGCTCTGGTAGGCGGTCTGCAGGCTGCCGGCCACCTCGTCCCCGAGACCGAACCCCCTGCGGTTGTACCGGTCGGAGAGATGGAGGGATCGCTTGAAGGCGCGGGTGTCCACGTCGGCGCGGCGGGCGGGGTCCAGGCGAACTCTATGGGGCATGGCGGGGAGCTGAGGGCAGAACTTCGGCGAGCCCCAGCCAGTCGACCGCCGCGGCGGAGAAGGCGAAGCGGCAGGGCAGCACCTCCACGCCGGCCGCCAGCGCCTCGCGGAACAGTTCGCCGTAGCGGCGGTCGGCCCCATCGCCCGGAGCGAAGCGCACCACGTCGGCGCGGCTGAGACAGGGCACCAGCACGGCCCTGGCCGCGGGCAGCAGCTCGATCATCTCCCGCAGATGCTTCTGGCCCCGCTCGGTCACGGTGTCGGGGAAGAGGCCGAGATCGCCTTCGCTCCAGGTGGTGTTCTTCACCTCCACGTAGATCGGCCGGGGATCGGCGGCGCCGGCGGCCGGCTCCAGCAGCAGGTCGATGCGGCTCCGGCGTGCCCCGTAGCTCACCTCGCCGCGGATGGCGCCGACCGGCCCCAGCCAGGGCTCCAGGCAGCCGGCCTCGATCGCGGCCCGCACCAGCCGGTTGGGCAGGGCGGTGTTGACCCCCACCCACACCGGCCGGCCATCGGCGCCGGGCACCTCCGCCTGCTCCCAGGTCCAGGCCAGCTTGCGGGAGGGGGAGGGGTCGTGGCGCAGCCGCACCCGTCCGCCGGGATGGAGCACACCGGTCATCGGCCCGGTGTTCGGGCAGTGGGCGGTCACGAGCTCGCCCCCCGCCAGTTCCACGTCGGCCAGGAAGCGCTTGTAGCGGCGCACCAGCACTCCCTCCCGCAGGCCGCCGGTCTCGAGCACGGTGACCGGAGCGGCGGCAGCGGCGATCGGCGGGGTCATGGAGAAGGGAGCCCGGGGCGAGGCAGCCATACTGCCGGGCGTTGCGTGAGGGAGTGCCTCAGCGCCCCATGGCGAGATCCCTGCGCCGGATAGCCCTGATCGTGGCGGTGGCCACGGGCCTCAGCAAGCTCGCCGGCCTGGTGCGGCAGCAGGTGATCGCCGCCGCCTTCGGCGTCGGTGCCGCCTACGACGCCTACAACTACGCCTACGTGCTGCCGGGGTTCCTGCTCATCCTCCTGGGGGGGATCAACGGCCCCTTCCACAGCGCCATGGTGAGCGTGCTGGCCCGGCGCCCCCGCCAGGAGGGGGCCCACGTGCTGGCGGCGATCAACACCGTGGTGGGGGTGGGGCTGCTGGCGGTGACGGCCGTGCTGGTGGTGGCCGCCGACCCCCTCATCGACCTGGTGGGTCCCGGGCTGGATCCGCAGCGCCATGCCATCGCGGTGGAGCAGCTGCGCTGGATGGCGCCGATGGCCCTCTTCGCCGGCCTGATCGGCCTCGGTTTCGGTGCCCTCAACGCCGCCGACGTGTTCTGGCTCCCCGCGGTGAGCCCGCTCCTCTCCAGCGCGGCGGTGATCGCCGGCATCGGGATGCTGTGGTGGCACCTCGGCGACGCGATCACCCTTCCCCAGGCGGCCTGGATCGGCGGCATCGTGCTGGCGGGCAGCACCACCGCCGGCGCGGTGCTGCAGTGGCTGATCCAGCTGCCCGCCCTGGCGCGCCAGGGACTCGGGCACATGCGCCTGGTGTGGGACTGGCAGCATCCCGGGGTCCGTGAGGTGCTGCGGGTGATGGGCCCCGCCACCCTCTCCTCCGGCATGCTGCAGATCAACGTGTTCGTGGATCTGTTCTTCGCCTCCGGGATCGTGGGCGCGGCGGCGGGCCTGGGCTACGCCAACCTGCTGGTGCAGACGCCGCTGGGGCTGCTCTCCAACGCCCTCCTGGTGCCGCTGCTGCCGGTGTACGCCCGTCTCACCGCTCCGGCGGACCGTCCGGAGCTGGTGGCCCGCATCCGCCAGGGGCTGATGCTCTCCAGCGCCAGCATGCTGCCGCTCGGCGCCCTGTTCGTGGGGCTGGCCGGTCCGATCGTGGCGCTGATCTACGAACGCGGCGCCTTCGGCAGCGACGCCGCCTCGATCGTGACCCGGCTGCTGATGGCCTACGGCATCGGCATGCCCGCCTACCTGGGCCGCGATGTGCTGGTGCGGGTCTTCTATGCCCTCGGCGACGCCAACGTGCCCTTCCGCTGGTCGGTGGCGGGCATCGGTCTCAACGCCATCTTCGACTGGCTGCTGGTGGGAGGTCCCACCCCCTGGGGGCAGCGCCTGCCGTGGCTCGATTTCGGGGCACCGGGGCTGGTGCTCGCCACGGTGGCCGTGAACCTGATCACCTGCGGGGCCCTGCTGATGGCCCTCTCCCTGCGGCTGGGGGGACTCCCGCTGCGCAGCTGGGCGGCTGACACACTGCGGCTGACGCTGGCGGCCGTGG
Source organism: uncultured Cyanobium sp. (assembly GCA_964628165.1). GTDB lineage: Bacteria > Cyanobacteriota > Cyanobacteriia > PCC-6307 > Cyanobiaceae > Cyanobium. The sequence goes on along the minus strand of CAZVPB010000159.1, from coordinate 1,919 downwards.
CCGGGGGTCTGGCCGGCTGGCTGCTCGCAGAGCAGGTGGGGTGGCCGGCCGGGCTCCTTGGCCGGCTGCTGCAGACCGGCATCGGCTCGCTGTTCGCGGCGGCGGTGTACGGACTGCTGGCCGGTCTGGCCGGTGTGCCGGAGGCCCGCCAGCTGCTGGGCCGCCTGCTGCGGCGGCAGGCCGGCTGAGACGGCCGGCGCGGCGGATCAGGAGAGGCTGACCCTGCGTTCCTCCCTGACCTGGAGGGGGATCTCGATGCGGGAGCGCCCCAGCATCTGGGGACCGCTGACCGACACGATGCGGGCCTCGATGCCGAATTCCCTGAAGGCGTTCTCCAGTTCCTGGATCAGGGCCTTCTCCACCTGGGCCTCGGCATCCACCACCTTGCCGATCAGCCGCCCGCCGAGGCGGCCGATGCGCTGGCGCACCACCTCGCGGGCGTTGGTGACCTCGATCAGCAGCACGGCGGCCCGGCGGGGTGGGTCACCTTATCCCGATCAGCAGAACTCTCCGAGGATCTCCTCGAGGTCCCGCAACTGGCCTGCCGGGACGAGACGGGCGAGCGGCAGCCGCGTGGCACCGCCGCCGATCGGCACCTGGACGGCCTCGAGAGCCTGGCGGGCGCAGACCCCTGCTCCCTGGTCGAGGCGGGCGGAGCATTCGATCGCCAGGGTGCGCGCCAGGCCGGCGTCCCCCAGGTAGAGGTGCCAGCCGGCCACCTGGAGATAGATCCGATCGGCGAGGGTGCGGGCGAGATCCTCGAGGTTCTCGGCGGCCAGGGTCATGGCGAGGGAGTGGGCCGGAGCAGCAGCACCACGCTGCCATGGACCGCCAGCAGCAGCGCCCACGCCAGGGTCACCGCCCCGAGATGGCTCCAGGGATGACGCAGTCCCTGGAGGAACCACAGACCGCTGCTCACCGCCGCGAACACCATGGCGTGGAGGGTCAGGTCGACCACGCGGGAGTAGTGCCGGTACAGCGGGTCGTCGCGATCGGCGGGGCCGTACCAGCGGATCGGCATGGGGGGTGTGGCGGGAGGTTCCGACCCTATCGGCGGGGCCGGGCGCCGCGGTTGACGAAAGGGCCCCTCGTGGGCCCACAATGACCGGGTGCGCGCTTGTAGCTCAGCGGATTAGAGCATCTGACTACGGATCAGAGGGTCGGGAGTTCGAATCTCTCCAGGCGCGTCCTTTCTTCTTTCCAAACCCGGAACCGGTCAGGTTCCGGGTTTTTTCTGTCACGGCTCCGCGCCGGCGCTTGCCTACCATCGGCTCCCCTCTGCCCTGGCGTCACCATGGCCCACTCCGACGGCGCGGCCCTCGACGCTTCCCTCGCCGCGGCGGATCCGGCCGTGGCCGAACTGATCGGGCGTGAGCTGGGCCGGCAGCGCTCCCATCTCGAGCTGATCGCCAGCGAGAACTTCGCCTCACGGGCCGTGATGGAGGCCCAGGGCTCGGTGCTCACCAACAAGTACGCCGAGGGACTGCCCCACAAGCGCTACTACGGCGGCTGCGAGCACGTGGACGCGATCGAGGAGCTGGCGATCGAGCGGGCCCGGCGGCTCTTCGACGCCGCCTGGGTCAACGTGCAGCCCCACAGCGGCGCCCAGGCCAACTTCGCCGTGTTCCTGGCCCTGCTGGAGCCCGGCGACACCATCCTCGGCATGGACCTCTCCCATGGGGGGCACCTCACCCACGGTTCGCCGGTGAACGTGTCGGGCAAGTGGTTCCGCGCCGTGCACTACGGCGTCGACAGGGAAACCCAGCGGCTCGACTTCGACCGCATCCGCGAGCTGGCCCTCGAGCACCGGCCGCGGCTGATCATCTGCGGCTATTCGGCCTACCCCCGCACCATCGACTTCGCCGCCTTCCGCGCCATCGCCGATGAGGTGGGCGCCTTCCTGCTGGCCGACATGGCCC
>CAZVPB010000158.1:0-5365 GCA_964628165.1 uncultured Cyanobium sp. | reverse complement strand
GCGCCTCGGTGGACCTGCTGCTGCTCGGCATCGACACCGACACCGACGCCATCCGCGTTCATGTCCCTGGCCGGGACGGCACGACCCGGCTCGACCGCTGGCTCGACGCGGCGGAGGTCTATGGAGCCACCCGGCACCTCCGCCCCGAGGAAGCCAGGGACCGGATCCGGTCGATGGTGGAGCAGGCCGCCGCGGACACCCCTGAGGCCGGCATGGTGCGCTTCATCGCGCGCCTGCTGGAGCACAACCTCTCCCAGATCGACTACGTGCGGGAACTGCACGGCGGCGGCTACCCGGACGCCGGCCATGCCGAACGGTTCATCGGCGTGGGAATCGGCTTCAAGGAGATCCACCTCCGCAACCTCACCTACTTCGCCTACATGGACACCGTCGAGGAGGGGGCGCCCGACCTGGACGTGGGGGTGAAGATCTTCCGCGGCCTCAACGTCTCCCGCGGGCTGCCGGTGCCGGTGGTGGTGCGCTTCGACTACAACGGCAAGGTGCCGGGCGCCCGGGAGCGGGCCGTGAGCCATGCGGGCCGGGTGCGGGACGCCATCGAGACGCGCTACCCCGACCTGGTGCGGGAGGGGCTGCTCCATGCCCTGCTCACCGTTCGCGACACCGGCCGGCACGTGCCCGCCGAGACGATAGGTTCCACGATCCGCCTCGAGAGCGGAGGAGGTCACTGACATGCTGATCTGCAAGGTCGTCAAGCCGCTGGTCTCCACCAACCGGATTCCCGATTTCGAGCACCGCCACCTGCAGGTGGTGCTCGACGGCAGCACCCAGAAGGTGGCGGTGGATGCGGTGGGCTGCACCCCCGGCGACTGGGTGATCTGCGTGGGCAGTTCCGCCGCCCGGGAGGCCGCCGGCAGCAAGTCCTATCCCAGCGACCTCACGATCGTGGGAATCATCGACCACTGGGATCCGGAAGCCGGCAAGGCCCCGCCGGCTTCCCCCTCCTCCTCGTCCACGTCGTCCTCCACCCCCTCCGCCTCCGCTCCCGCCGGCTCCAGCGGACCGCCGGCGGCGGACCGCCAGGAGAGCCGCGGAGGAGCCGCCTGATGGACATCGTCCAGGTGACCGGCTCCCTCGTCTGCACCCAGCGGGTCGCGGGCCTGGAGCACTGTTATCTGCGGGTGGTGCGCAACGCCAAGGGCAAGCTCGCCGTCGCCGTGGATCCGGTGGGGGCCCGTCCCGGCAACTGGGTCTTCACCGCCAGCGGCTCGGCCGCCCGCTTCGCCTGCGGCAATCCGGAGGTGCAGACCGATCTCACCATCGCCGGAATCATCGACTTCTGGGATCCCACCGGCTAACCGGCCGCCGCGGCCCCGCCGCTCCCCGACCTTCCTCCCTCCCTCCTCCGCCTTCTCCCCTCCGCGCCATGGTCAGCCGCACTCCCCGCACCACCAGCAGCGCCTCCCGGGGCCGCAGCGGCGGCTCCCCGGCCCGACGGGCCGCCACCTCGCCGGCGCCGGCCTCCAACCCCCCGGCGGAGACGGCCCGCTCGGAGCCGGCCAGCCCGGAGCCCTCCCCCAGCAAGCCGGAATCCGTGCCGACTCCGGCGGGGCCGGTGGGCATGCTCCCCGCCGCCCGCAGCGCCGCCACCACCGCCCGAAGCAGCCCGGCGACCACCACCACCACCCGCACCGGGCGCACCGGGCGAAGGGCCGCAGCCGCCCCAGCCGCCGCCCGGACCACCCGCAGCCGCGGCGCCGGTGCCGGCCGCACACCCCCTTCCACCCCCAAGCCTTCCCCTTCCCCCACCATGGAGCCAACCGTTCAGGGCATCGCCCTCGGCATGATCGAGACCCGCGGGCTGGTGCCGGCGATCGAGGCGGCGGACGCCATGACCAAGGCCGCGGAAGTCACCCTGGTGGCCCGCGAGTTCGTCGGCGGCGGCTACGTCACCGTGATGGTGCGGGGCGAGACCGGCGCCGTGAACGCGGCGGTGCGGGCCGGTGCCGACGCCTGCGAACGGGTGGGCGACGGCCTGGTGGCGGCCCACATCATCGCCAGGCCCCACGTGGAGGTGGAGCCCGCCCTCGCCCCCTCCGGCGCCACCCGCAGGAGCTGAGGACCATGGGCGCCGTGCATCCGCGCGTCCTGGCCTATCTGGGGCGTGCCCTCAGCCTGGAACTCTCCGCCGTGCAGCAGTACATGTTCCAGGCCTCCCTGGCGGAGGCCTGGGGCGATGCCGCGGCGGCGGACCGGTTCCGCCACGAGACCGTGGAGGAGATGCGCCATGCCGAGCGCATCGTGAAGCGCATGCTCGTGCTCGGCGTCGCCCCCTCCGCCTCCCAGCTGCGGCCCGTGAACCATGCCGGCGACCTGGCGGGCCTGCTGCGGCTCGACCAGGTTCTCGAGAGCGAGCTGATTGAGCACTACGCCGACGCCATGCGCTTCTGCGTCCTCGTCGGCGACGGTGACAGTGAAGCCTTCTTCCGTGATCTGCTGGCCGAAGAGCGGCAGCATGGCGAGGAACTCAGCGCATGGCTCGCTTCCCTCGCCCCGGCCTTCCCCAGGGAACTGGAGCGGGCCACCTTCTGACCGCCTTCTCCTGACCTCCGTCCGACGATGTGACCGCCCCTCTCCCCCTGCCGATCCAACTGAGCTGGCTGATCCCGCTCTACGGCTTCAGCGGGATGCTTCTCTCCCTTCCCTGGGCCAGCGGCTGGATCCGGCGTAACGGTCCGCGTCCGGCGGCCTATCTCAACCTCCTGTTCACCCTGATCGCGGTGGTCCACGGCAGCGAGGTGCTGCGGGAGGTGATCGCCCTCGGCCCGCGTCACCTCGACTTCGCCTGGTTCGAGGTGGCCGATCTGCGGCTGCGCATCGGACTGGATCTCTCCCTCGTGAACCTGGCGGCGCTCGAGCTGATCACCTTCACCAGCCTGCTGGGGCAGGTGTTCGCCCTCGGCTACCTCGACAAGGAATGGTCCCTCGCCCGCTTCTACGCCCTGGTGGGCTTCTTCGAGGGGGCGATGGCCGGCGTGGTGCTGAGCAGCAACCTCTTCATGAGCTATTTCCTGCTGGAGATGCTCACCCTCTCCACCTACCTTCTGGTGGGCTTCTGGTACGCCCAGCCGCTGGTGGTGACGGCCGCCCGGGACGCCTTCCTCACCAAGCGGGTGGGGGACGTGCTGCTGCTGATGGGGCTCGTGGCCCTGTCCGCCTGGGCCGGCTCGCTGGAATTCACCGACCTCTACGCCTGGGAGGCCAGCGCCGACCTCTCCCCCCTGGCCGGCACCCTGCTGGGCCTCGGCCTGATCGCCGGGCCGATGGGCAAGTGCGCCCAGTTCCCCATGCACCTCTGGCTCGACGAGGCGATGGAGGGGCCGAACCCCGCTTCGATCCTGCGCAACTCGGTGGTGGTGACCTGCGGCGCGGTGGTGCTGCTGAAGCTGATGCCGCTGCTGCGCCTCTCCCCCATCGCCACCGAGGTGCTGCTGAGCGTCGGCACCCTCAGCGCCGTGGGCGGCGCCCTGGTGGCCATCGCCCAGGTGGACCTGAAGCGGGCCCTCTCCTACACCACCACCTCCTACCTGGGACTGGTGTTCATCGCCATCGCCCTGCAGGAACCCTCCCTTGCGCTGCTGCTGCTCTTCGCCCACGCCGTCGCCAAGGCCCTGCTGTTCATGGGGGTGGGCAGCGTGATCACCACCACCAACTGCCAGGACCTCACCGAGCTCGGCGGACTCGCCGGCCGCATGCCGGCCACCACCGCCGCCTTCGTGGTCGGCGCCCTGGGGGTGACGGGGGTGGTGCCCCTCGGCTGCTTCTGGTGCTTCGCCCTGCTGGTGGAGGTGCTGGGCCCCCTGGCCCCCTTCTTCGCCGGCGTGGTGCTGCTCACCAACGCCCTCACCGCCTTCAACCTCACCCGCGTGTTCCGGGCGGTGTACCTGGGCGGGCCGCACCCGAAGACCAGGCGGGCACCGGAGGTGAACTGGCTCATGGCCCTGCCGATGGTGAGCCTCACCGTGCTCGTGGTGCTCACCCCGGCGGTGATGGCCCGCATCGATCCCGTGTCCGGACTGGCCGCCTTCTCCGCCCGCTCGGCCCTGCTGGTGGTGGCCACGGGGGTCGGCGGACTGGCCGCCGGCAGCCTCGTCCCGCTCGACCGGTTCCGGGCCCGGGCCACCCTCGCGCCGTTGCGCACCCTCCAGGATCTGCTGGCGGCGGACTTCTACACCGAGCGGATCTACCGGCGCACGATCGTCTCCTGGGTGGCGGTCCTGGCCCGGTTCGTCAACGGCTTCGACCGGGTCGTGGTCAACGGACTGGTCAACGGCATCGGTCTGGGGTCGATGGCCGGCGCCGAGACTCTGCGACTGGGGGTGAGCGGGCAGCTCCAGAGCTACGTGCTCACGGTGGTGGCGGCGATCGTGGTGCTCTTCGCCACCCTGGCCTGGGTGGCGGGCTGAGGCGACCATGCTGAGCGCCCTGCTGCTGATCCCCTTCCTCGGCGCCCTCGGGCTGGCCCTCTGGCCGGGCCGGCCGGCGCCGGAGGCGGTGCGCCGCACCACCCTGGCCCTGCTCGCCCTGCAGGTGGTGTGGAGTCTGCGGGTGCTGTTCAGCTTCGATCCTTCACTGGAGGGCCTCCAGCTGCGGGAGACCCTGCCCTGGGTGAGCAGCCTCGGGCTCACCTACCGGCTGGGTGTGGACGGCCTCTCCCTGCCCCTGGTGCTGGTGAACGGCGCCCTGACCCTGGTGTCCGCGGTCTGCACCCGCGACATCCAGAACCGGCCACGGATGTACTTCACCCTGATGCTGGTGATCAGCGGGGCCGTCAACGGCGCCTTCCTGGCGGACAACCTGCTGCTCTTCTTCCTCTTCTACGAGCTCGAGCTGATTCCCCTCTGGCTGCTCATCTCGATCTGGGGAGGAGCCGGGCGCGCCTATGCGGCCACCAAGTTCCTGCTCTTCACCGCCGTCTCGGGCATGCTGATCCTGGCGGCCTTCCTGGGGCTCGCCTTCCTCACCGGCAGCGCCGACTTCAGCCTCACGCCCGTGCTGGAGGACCAGCTGGCGATGGGCAGCCAGCTGCTGCTGCTGGGGGCCCTGCTGGTGGGCTTCGGCATCAAGATCCCTCTGGTGCCCTTCCACACCTGGCTTCCCGACGCCCACACCCAGGCCTCCACGCCGGTGTCGGTGCTCCTGGCGGGGGTGCTGCTCAAGCTGGGCACCTACGGCCTGCTGCGCTTCTGCCTCGGCCTCTTCCCCGCCGCCTGGGCCCTGGTCGCGCCCTGGCTGGCGATCTGGGCGGCGGCCTCGGTGCTCTACGGCTCCCTGGCCGCCATCGCCCAGAGCGACATGAAGCGGATGGTGGCCTACAGCTCGGTGGGCCACATGGGCTACATCCTGC
>CAZVPB010000157.1:0-5369 GCA_964628165.1 uncultured Cyanobium sp. | reverse complement strand
GCCAGAAGCTCACCCGCGGCCTGGGGGCCGGCGGCAATCCGGTGATCGGCCAGAAGGCGGCGGAGGAGTCCCGGGCAGAGCTGCAGCAGTCGATGGAGGGGGCCGACCTGGTGTTCATCGCCGCGGGCATGGGCGGCGGCACCGGCACCGGCGCCGCGCCGATCCTCGCCGAAGTGGCCAAGGAATGCGGCGCCCTCACCGTCGGCATCGTGACCAAGCCCTTCGGTTTCGAGGGACGGCGGCGGCTGCGTCAGGCCGAGGAGGGGATCAGCCGCCTGGCGGAGCATGTCGACACCCTGATCGTGATCCCCAACGACCGCCTGCGGGATTCCACCGCGGGGGCGCCGCTGCAGGAGGCGTTCCGGGCCGCCGACGACGTGCTGCGGATGGGGGTGAAGGGCATCACCGACATCATCACCAAGCCCGGCCTGGTCAACGTCGACTTCGCCGACGTGAGGGCCGTGATGGCCGACGCCGGCACCGCCCTGCTGGGCATCGGGGTGGGCTCGGGCCGCTCCCGCGCCAGCGAGGCGGCCCAGGCCGCGATGAGCTGCCCCCTGCTGGAATCGGCCCGCATCGACGGCGCCCGCGGCTGCGTGATCAACGTCAGCGGCGGGAAGGACATGACCCTGGAGGACATGACCACCGCCTCGGAGGTGATCTACGACATGGTCGACCCCGACGCCAACATCATCGTGGGCGCGGTGGTGGATGAGAGCCTCGAGGGCGAGATCCATGTGACGGTGATCGCCACGGGCTTCGAGAGCAGCGGCGCCTACCGTCCCGAGCGCCCCTCCGCCGCCAGCTTCGTGCCCTCCCTCGGCGAGGCGGACCACACCCCCGTCGAGGAGCGGGGCGCGATGATCCCCCCCTTCCTTCTCAACCGGGAATCACGGCTGGATTCGGAGTGAGGATCCTGCTGGCTGGGGGGTGACCCGGAACCCACGCCTGTCCGGAGCATCCCGTGTGGCTGCTCCCTTCCGGTCCTGACCAGGTTTGGGCGTCCTGACCGCGTGGGGCCGAGTCGACCTGATGCTAGCAATGCTCTCCCCACGCTCTGCCCCCCGTGCCCCATCGCCCCGCTGATCTGCTTCGGCGCAAGAGGCAGGGGCTGCCGATCACGATGCTGACCGCCTGGGATGCCCTCTCGGCGGCGCTGGTGGCCGAGGCCGGGCCGGACGCGGTCCTGGTGGGGGATTCCCTGGCGATGGTGGTGCTGGGCCACGCCACCACCCTGCCGGTGACCCTCGACGAGATGATCCACCACTGCCGGGCGGTGGGAAGGGGCCTGGCCAGTGCGGCGGACTGCCCCCCTCCCCTGATCTGCGACCTGCCGTTCCTCTCCTACCAGTGCGGCGCGGATGACGCCCTCGCCGCCGCCGGCCGGGTGCTCAAGGAGACCCCGGCCGCCGCCGTGAAGCTGGAGGGTGCCGAACCCGAGACCGTCGCCGTGATCGACCGCATGGTGCGCAGCGGCATCCCGGTGATGGGGCATCTGGGCCTCACGCCCCAGTCGGTGCACCGGACCGGCTACCGGCGCCAGGCGGAGGATCCCCGCAGCCAGGCCCGGCTGCGGCGCCAGGCCGTCTCCCTCGAGCAGGCGGGCAGCTTCGCCCTCGTGCTCGAGCATGTGCCCGCAGGCCTGGCGGCCGAACTGAGCAGGGAGCTGACGATTCCGGTGATCGGCATCGGCGCCGGCGAGGACTGTGACGGCCAGGTGCGGGTCACCGCCGATCTCCTCGGCCTGACCGAGCGGCAGCCCCCCTTCAGCCCCCCGCTCATGGCGGGGAGAACCCTGGCGGTGAAGGCGCTGCGCTCCTGGATCGATGCCGCTCAGGGGCAGGATCGAGGGGAGGAACGTTCTCCTGCCACCAGCACAGCCACTCCCGCAGCACCGCGTTGCTGAGCGCCAGCCCCTCCGGATCGCTCAGCCGCCAGCGGCGACCGCGCACCACCAGCAGTCCCCGCCTCAGGAACGGGGCCAGGCGGGAGCGCAGGTCCGCGAGCAGCTCGTCCTGCCGGCCGGGGGCGCAGCTCGCCAGCAGCTCCACCGCATCGATGCCCTCCCGGACCCGCAGTCCCACCAGGATCCGGTCCACCGGATCCACCGCCTCGCCGTCCCGCCGCTCGGCCGCCGCACCGCCCTCGGCCGCCTCCACCCAGGCGGCGTAGGCGGAGCGGGTGCGGGGACGAGCGATCCGCTGGCCCGCCGGGGCGCTGGTGGCCCCCATGCCGAAGCCCCACCATCCGGCGCCACTCCAGTACACGCGGTTGTGCCGGCAGGCGTGGCCGGGCAGGGCGTAGTTGGAGATCTCGTAATGGCCGTAGCCGGCGGCCGTGAGCCGTGCCCAGCTGAGATCCATCAGGTCGGCGGCCAGGTCCGCCTCCGGCAGCGCCAGGTGGCCTTGGTCCTGCCGGCGGGCGAAGACCGTGCCCGGCTCCACGATCAGGTCGTAGACGGCGAGATGGGGCGCCTCGGTGGCGATCGCCCGCTCCAGCTGATCCTCCCAGTGGGCCGGAGTCTCGCCGGGCAGTCCCTGGATCAGATCCAGACTCCAGCTGCGCAGGGCTCCACGACGGTGGGCCTGCCGCATCCAGCCCGCCGCCTCCTCGAGGTCACGGCGGCGATGGCGCCGGCCCAGCGAGGCCAGCATCATGTCGTCGAAGCTCTGGCCCCCGAGGCTCACCCGGTTCACGCCGGCGTCGAGGAACCCGTGAAGCCGTTCCCGGTCGAATCCGGCCGGATCGAGCTCCATGCTGATCTCGGCGCCGGCGGCGATGCCGTAGCGGCGCCCCAGATGTTCCAGCACCTCCCCCACCTGGGGAGGAGTGAGCATCGACGGCGTTCCGCCGCCCAGGTAGATCGTGGAGAGGGGAGGCCCCGGGGGGGCGGAGCGGATCTCACGATGCAGCAGCGCGAGATAGGCAGCGATCGAGCCGCTGCGGCTGCCGTCGGCCCGATCCCCCAGCGGCACCACCGGGAAATCGCAATAGAAGCAACGGCGGTGGCAGAAGGGGAGGTGCACGTAGGCGGAGCGTGGTCCGTTCACGTGCGGTAACCCCCCCGGCCAAACCGCCTGGAATCCGTCATGCTGCCAGCCTGAAGCCCCGGGGCACCGCCATTCCGGGGGCCGAGGCCATGGTCGATACCCTCATCCTGCTCCTCTTCCTGATCTCCGGGGCCGCCACCGGCTGGCTCGGGGTGGATCTCCTGCCTGAGGCATTGATGCAGCAGGTCACCAATACGGAGGGACTGCGCTGGGTGCTGGGCGGATTCGGCGCCTTCTTCGGCCTCATCGCCGGCCTGATCTTCCAGCAGCTCCGCCGCCGGCTGATGCGTCAGGTCCGGAGCATGCCCACCGACCTGCTGATCAGCCGCTCGGTGGGGCTGATCCTGGGTCTGCTGGTGGCCAACCTTCTCCTGGCCCCGATCCTGCTGCTGCCGCTGCCCTGGGAGTTCGTGCTGATCAAGCCCCTGGCGGCGGTGCTGAGCAACGTGTTCTTCGGGGTGCTGGGCTACAACCTGGCCGAGGTGCATGGGCGCACCCTGCTGCGGCTCTTCAACCCGGCCAGCACCGAGGCCCTGCTCGTGGCGGAAGGGGTGCTGCAGCCCGCCAGCGCCAAGATCCTCGACACCAGCGTGATCATCGACGGGCGGATCCGCGGCCTTCTCGCCTCCGGCCTGCTGGAGGGGCAGGTGATCATCGCCCAGGCGGTGATCGATGAACTGCAGGCCCTGGCGGACTCCGGCAACGCCGACAAGCGCGGCAAGGGACGGCGGGGGCTGCGGCTCCTCTCGGAGCTCCGGGAGGACTACGGCCGCCGCATGGTGGTGAACAGCACCCGCTACGAGGGCACGGGGGCCGACGAGAAGCTCCTCCGCCTCACCGGCGACACCGGCGGAACCCTCCTCACCGCCGACTACAACCTCGCCCAGGTGGCCCAGGTCCAGGCCCTCCGTGTGGTCAATCTCAGTGAACTGGTGATCGCCCTTCGCCCGGAAGTGCAGCCGGGGGATGGCCTCCAGCTCAAGATCGTCCGGGAAGGGAAGGAGGCCGACCAGGGGGTGGGCTACCTCGAGGACGGCACCATGGTGGTGGTGGAGGAGGCCCGGAGCCGGATCGGCGAGCGGCTCGACGTGACGGTCACCGGAGCGCTCCAGACCCCCACCGGCCGGATGGTGTTCGCCCGCTGCGACCGGCCCTCCCGCAACAGCCGCAAGGCCGGCGGCCAGAACCGGGGGCGGGAAGGGGGCGGAAAACCCGTCGCCGCCAGCGGACAGGAGCCAGGCCAGCCCGGCTAGGCTCGCCAGCGATTGCGAGGAGATCGCGGCGATGACGGTGTCGGCCCCCTACTACGGCGATTCCGCCGTGCTGCGCACCCCCCCACCGGATCTCCCTTCCCTGCTTCTCAAGGAGCGCATCGTCTATCTCGGTCTGCCGTTGTTCTCCGACGACGATGCCAAGCGGCAGATGGGCATCGACGTGACCGAACTGATCATCGCCCAGCTCCTCTACCTCGAATTCGACAATCCCGACAAACCGATCTTCTTCTACATCAATTCCACGGGCACCAGCTGGTATTCCGGCGATGCCATCGGCTTCGAGACCGAGGCCTTCGCCATCTGCGACACCATCCGCTACGTGAAGCCGCCCGTGCACACGATCTGCATCGGACAGGCGATGGGAACGGCGGCGATGATCCTCTCGGCCGGCACCAAGGGGCAGCGGGCCGCCCTTCCCCACGCCACCATCGTGCTGCACCAGCCCAGGTCTGGGGCCCGTGGCCAGGCCAGCGACATCCAGATCCGTGCCAAGGAGGTGCTGCACAACAAGCACACCATGCTCGAGATCCTTGCCGAGAACACCGGCAAGTCGGTGGAGCAGCTCAGCCGCGATTCCGACCGCATGACCTATCTCGACGCCGAACAGGCCCGCGACTACGGCCTCATTGACCGGGTGCTCACCAGTCAGAAGCCCCAGCCCGTGGCCGTGCCGGCCTGACCCCGTCCTCCACCGTCCCCCACTCCTCCGCCTCCTGCTCCCGCCATGCCCATCGGCACTCCCAGCGTTCCCTATCGGCTTCCCGGCAGTCAGTACGAGCGCTGGGTGGACATCTACACCCGGCTCGGTGTCGAGCGGATCCTCTTCCTCGGCCAGGAGGTGAGCGACGGCATCGCCAACAGCCTCGTGGCCCAGATGCTCTATCTCGACTCGGAGGACAATTCCAAGCCGATCTATCTCTATATCAATTCGCCCGGAGGTTCGGTGACCGCCGGCCTGGCGATCTACGACACCATGCAGTATGTGAAGTCCGACGTGGTGACGATCTGCGTGGGCCTGGCCGCCTCGATGGGCGCCTTCCTGCTG
>CAZVPB010000156.1:0-5390 GCA_964628165.1 uncultured Cyanobium sp. | reverse complement strand
GGGTGGTGATCAGGCTCATCTCCCGCACCCCCGAGAGGCTCATGTAGAGCGTGCGGGGAATGGGGGTGGCGGAGAGGGTGAGGACGTCCACGTCCTTGCGCAGCGCCTTGATCTTCTCCTTCTGGTTCACCCCGAAGCGCTGTTCCTCATCCACCACCAGCAGGCCCAGCTGCCTGAAGCGGCTGCCCTTGCCGAGCAGCTGGTGGGTTCCCACCACCACGTCCACGCTGCCGTCGGCCAGCCCCTGCTGGATCGTCTTCCGTTCGGCGGCGGTGCGGAACCGGTTGAGCAGGGCCACCTTCACCGGATAGGGGGCGAAGCGCTCGCTGAGGGTGCGCCAGTGCTGCTGGGCCAGGACGGTGGTGGGGGCGAGCATCGCCACCTGCCTTCCGGCGGTCACCGCCTTGAAGATCGCCCGGATCGCCACCTCGGTCTTGCCGAAGCCCACATCACCGCACACCAGACGGTCCATCGGCGCCGGCTGCTCCATGTCCCGCTTCACCTCGACGATCGCCTTGAGCTGGTCGGGGGTGGGCTCGTAGGGGAAGGAGTCCTCCAGTTCGTCCTGCCAGGGGCCGTCGGGGGGGAAGGCGAAACCCGGTGTCTTGTGCCGCTCGGCGTAGAGCTTCACCAGGTCGAGGGCCACCTTGCGCACCGCCTTGCGGGCCCGCTCCCGGGCGCGGCTCCAGGCGGTGCCGCCCATGCGGTTCAGCTCCGGCGGGGCGTCGCCGCTGGCCCGGTAGCGCCCGAGGCTGCCCAGCTGGTCCGCCGCCACCCGCAGCAGCCCGTCGGCGTACTGCACCACCAGGTAGTCCCGGCTTTCCCCCCCGATCGCCAGCTTCTCGAGCTTGAGGAAGCGGCCGATGCCGTGGTTGCGGTGCACCACGAAATCGCCCGGCACCATGCGGTTCGGATCGACGGTGCGGCTGGCGGCCCGGCGCCGCCGCCGCACGTAGCCGGTGGCGGCCAGGCTGTGCTGGCCGAAGAATTCCCGGTCGGTGAGCAGCACCAGACGCCAGGCCGGCAGCTGAAGCCCCTCCAGCTCCGCCGTTCCCCGCGTCTTGAGGGCCACGGGGGTGTTCTGCTCCACCAGCCTGTCGATGGCGGGGAAGTCGGCCGGGTTGGGCACGAACCGTGCGGGGCAGTCGTGCTCCTCCAGCAGCGCCACGGCCCGGCTGGGCTGGGCGGAGAGCAGCCATACCCGGTTCTTCTCGGCCTGGAAGCCCTTGATCAGGCCCGCGAGCTTGCCGAAGGCGTTTGGATGGGCGGCAACGGCCCGGCTGGCCAGGTCGAAGTCGTTGGCATGGCCGTCGCTCTCGTGCAGGGCGGCGAGGTCGAAGCCCACGAAGGCCTCCGCCTCCGCCAGGGCCTCGCCGGTGGGCCGGTGCAGCGTCGATGGCAGCAGACCCGCAGCCGGATCACCACTCACCTCGCGGTGGTGAGCCTCGGCGTGCTCGAACCACTGGCTGCCGTGGGCGAGGCACTGCCGCCGCTCATCGACGGCCACCAGGGTGTGGGCGGGCAGGTAGTCGAGCAGGGAGGCGGGGCGTTTCCACACCAGCCCCATGAGCCGCCGCATCCCCTCCGGGATGTCGCCGCTCCGGAGCCGTTCGGCGTTCTCCTCCCCCAGCAGCTCCGTCAGCCCCGCGGGCGGGTCCTGACGCAGGGCCCCCGCGATCAGCGGCGCGATGCCGCAGGGCGTGATCCGCACCACCTCGACCCCGTCGAGGGACCGCTGGGTGGCGGGGTCGAACTCCCGCAGCTTCTCCAGCTCCTCGCCGAAGAACTCCAGCCGCACCGGCAGCTCGGCGCTCACCGGGAACACGTCGACGATGTCGCCGCGGCGGCTCCAGGTGCCCTCCTGCTCGATCGTCGGCACGCGCTCGTAGCCGAGGCCCGCCAGGGTCTCCCCCAGTTCCTCCAGGTCGAGGGTGTCGCCGCGGCGCAGGATGCGGCAGTGCCGCCGCAGCAGTTCCGGCGGCGGCAGGTGGGGCTGCAGGGCCCGCTCGGTGGCCACGATGGCCGGCCGGCGCGCCGCATCGGCCCCCTCGCCGGTGGCCTCCAGCAGTTCGGCGAGCACCTGCAGCTGCCCCCAGGTGATCTCGCTGGTGGGATCGAAGGGTTCGTAGGGAGAACCCTCGCTGGTGGGGTAGGCCTGGCAGCTGCTCCATCCCATCAGGTCGAGCAGGGCGGCCCAGCGGCCGGCCTCCTCCAGGGTGGGCACCACCACCAGCAGCGGGGCTTCGGCGGCGGCGGCGAGGGTGCTGGCGATCAGCGCCCGGCCTGCCCTGCCCGCCCCGCTCAGCCGCAACCGCTGCGGCCGCCGGGTCCGTTCCAGCACCTCCGCGGTGAGCGGGGCCTGGCGGAGCTGGCGCACCAGGGCGGAGAGGGGCATGGAGGGGGGAACGCCGGAACCGAAGAGGAATTGTCGCAATCGCGGCGGCGGCGACGCGCCAGGCCGGCGCGGGCAATCCGGTGCCACCATGACCCGCCATGGCCCGTTACCGCTGTCCAACCTGCGGCCGGCGGCCCCTCCGCCTTGCCGTTCAGCCGATGGGCCCGCCCCGCTGCGGACGCTGCGGTGGGCCCCTCCGGGAGCTGCCGGCCTACGGAGCCGGCTGCGCACTCCTGCTGGCGGGACTCGGCGCCGCCATCGCCCTGGTGGTGCTGCCGGGGCTGAGGGATCCCCTGGTGAGAGCGGGCACGGCGGTGGCGTGGAAGCCTCTGCCACGGCTGCTGGCACGGCTCGAGACGATGCCCGAACCCCACGAGCAGCCCGTGGCCCTTCTGGCGGCGGGGCTGTACGAGCAGCTGGCGGAGGGGGACCGGAAGTGGCTGCCGATCGTGCAGCCGCTGCCCGGCGGCGGCACCCGCTTCGTCTACAGGCGCCGTGCGGGGGAGCCCGAGCTCAGCCTTGCCCAGATCCGTGACCGGCTGATCGATCCCCCCCGCTACGAGAGGGAGCGCCAGGAGATCCACCGCCTGCTGCTGGTGTTGCAGCGGGCCCGGGTGCGGGTCGTGCTCGAGACGCCGCTCAAGCCCGGTGCCGCCGCCGAGTGGGACCACGCGGCACGGACGATGCGGATCCGGCCCGACGTTCCCGGGCAGGGCACGGTGGACTTCGCCCAGGTGCTCAACCATGAGGCCATCCACGTGGCCCAGAGCTGCGCCTCCGGCAGCCTTCGCACCCGCCCCCGCCTCCTCGGCCTCTCCACGGAGATCGATCCCCATGTGGAGCAGCACCTCCAGGAGCCGCTCTACGCCGGCACCAGCGAGATGGAACGGAAGCTCGAGCAGGAGGCCTACGCCAATCAGGATCGTCTCGGCCTCGGAGCCTCGCTGGTGGAGGCCCACTGCGCGCTGGCCGGATGAGGCCTCAGCCGGCCGACTCGATGTGCCGGATGAGGTCGAGGCACTTGCAGGAGTAGCCCCACTCGTTGTCGTACCACGACACCACCTTCATGAAGGTGTCGCTGAGGGCGATGCCGGCGCCGGCATCGAACACCGACGTGCAGGATTCCCCCAGGAAGTCGGTGGAGACCACCGCGTCCTCGGTGTAGCCGAGGATGCCCGCCATGGGCCCTTCGGAGGCCGCCTTCATCGCCTGCTTCACCTGGTCGTAGCTGGCGGGGCGCTCCAGGTTCACGGTCAGGTCCACCACCGACACGTTGGGGGTGGGCACGCGGAAGGCCATGCCGGTGAGCCGGCCGTTCAGTTCCGGGATCACCTTGCCCACCGCCTTCGCCGCACCGGTGGAGGAGGGGATGATGTTCTGGCCGGCGCCGCGGCCGCCGCGCCAGTCCTTCGCCGAGGGGCCGTCCACCGTCTTCTGGGTGGCGGTGACGGCGTGAACGGTGGTCATCAGCCCCTCGCGGATCCCGAAGGAGTCGTGCAGCACCTTGGCGACGGGGGCGAGGCAGTTGGTGGTGCAGGAGGCGTTGGAGACGATGTCCTGGCCGGCGTAGCTGGTGTGGTTCACCCCCATCACGAACATCGGTGTGGCGTCCTTGGAGGGGGCCGACATCACCACCTTGCGGGCCCCGGCGCTGATGTGGCTGCGGGCCTTCTCGTCGGTGAGGAACAGGCCGGTCGACTCCAGCACCACCTCGGCCCCCACCTCGCCCCACCGCAGGGTCCCGGGGTCCCTCTCGGCGGTGACGCGCACCGTGCGGCCGTTCACCACCAGGGCGCCGTCGCGCAGCTCGACGCTGCCGTCGAAACGGCCGTGGGTGGAGTCGTGCCGCAGCAGGTAGGCGATGTAGGCCGGCTCGATCAGGTCGTTGATGCCCACCACCTCGATGTCGTCGAGCTGGCAGGCCC
Organism: uncultured Cyanobium sp.; assembly: GCA_964628165.1. Taxonomy (GTDB): domain Bacteria; phylum Cyanobacteriota; class Cyanobacteriia; order PCC-6307; family Cyanobiaceae; genus Cyanobium. The sequence goes on along the minus strand of CAZVPB010000156.1, from coordinate 1,070 downwards.
GCCGGAAGACGAGCCGGCCGATGCGGCCGAAGCCGTTGATGCCGATGCGGATGGCCATCGCGCCAGGACGGTGCCTCTCCCGGCAGCTTCGCGACGATGACCGGAGCGCGCCTGCCACGATTCATATTCCTCAACAGCAACGCCGCCCGGACGTGTCCGCCGCCGCCCCGCCCCCTTCTGCCACCTCGCCGGTGCTGGTCTTCGACGGCGGTTGCCCCTTCTGCCGGCACTTCGCGGAGCTGAGCGAACTGCGGGGAGGCATCCCCGGCCTGGAGATCCGCGACGGCCGGGCCGACGAGGCCCTGAGAGAGTCGTTGAACCGGCGGGGCTATCCCCTCAGGGACGGCGCCGTCCTTCTGGCCGGGGACGAGGTGTTCCACGGCGCCGCGGCGATCGGCTGGATCTGCCGGCGGATGCGCCCCAGCGCCGCGCTGCTGCGGCTGCTCGGCCCCCTCTTCTCCTCTCCCCGGCGGGCGGAGCGGCTCTATCCCCTTCTCCTGGTCGCCCGGCGCCTGGCCCTGGCCTGGCGGGGACTGCCCGTCGATCCCGACAGCAGGCCCGGGAGTCCTTCCGGAAGGGAGGCGTAGGTTTGGAGACGAGTCGTGCGTCGAGGGCTGAGCCGATGGCCACACCCGCCACCGATTCCGAGGAGACGGGCTTCGCCCCGATCCGGGCGGGCAGCATCCATGACCGGCTGGCCCGCTGGTGCGACCGGGATCCCATGGAGCGCGAGTCCGCCGTGCTCGCCTCCCTGGCTGCCTGCCGCGAGATCCTGCACCGCCACGCGGATCCGGTGGACGGTGGCCGCGGCGTGTCGGTGTCCGCGGAGGATCTCGCCGTGCTGGTGTGTGCCGTCCAGACCGGTCTGTGCCCCACCAGCCGCTGCGAGAGCTGAGCTCCGGCCGGGGCCGGGCGCCCTGCGCGGCATCGGTCATCCCGTCGGTGCGCCGTCCGCCCGGAGCAGTTCCTCCTCCAGCTGCATGTTGAACCCCAGCAGCTGCTCGTCGCTCAGCTGGAGGCGGCTGCCCACTCCCGCCTGCCGGAGGAGGAAGGACCGGGCCCGTTCGCGG
>CAZVPB010000155.1:0-5392 GCA_964628165.1 uncultured Cyanobium sp. | reverse complement strand
GGAATGGAGGGAGCCTCGAAGGGACGCCGCAGTTCCAGCTCCAGAGGGGTGCTGCCGGTCTCCCCGGCCCGGAACCGGAACTCGACCCGGCCGGGCGCGCCGGGGATTCCGGCCGGACCCGGCTGCTCCAGCGGAGTTTCCGTCTCCTCCAGCACCCGCCGGTCGAGTCGGTGGATGCGCCAGCGGTAACCGGAGGTGGCCGCGGAGGGAAGCACGAGGATCAGGCGTTGTCCCGGCTCCAGGGCCACGGTGCCGCCGTTGTCGGCCTCGCTGAGGGGAACGGGAGAGGGCATCGCGTCCGCCGGGGAACCCATGGCCAGCGCCGCGGCAAGCATGGCGGCCGGCAGCAGCGCCCCGGTCCGGTTCAGTGGCCGAACTGATGGGTATCCACCCATTCGCTGCGCATGAGCGACCACCAGTCCACCGCAAGGCCATCCAGAACGTAGCGGTAGGGCAGCCAGCCATAGCCTCCGTCCCCCCAGGAGGTGCCCCAGGAATTCCTGATCAGCAGCGCACCGACGGTCTCCTCCGCCCCGGGGGCGGCATGGCGGATGCGCCTGTTGTCGTCATAGCCGACCGCCACGACGGCGTGGCCGCCCACCACCCGGTCACCGGGCCCGGGATAGGGGATCGCCCCCTGGTTGCCGCTCGTCGCCTGGGTGTAGGACTGGTACACCGTGAAGCCGAACATCGAGGGCAGCCCATAACCGAGGTAGGCCTTGATCCGGCGCAGAAGATCCGGCCTGGAAGTGCCCAGAGGATCAAGCCTGTAGTAACTGATGGCCTGGAAGGACTGGGCGAAGGCATAGCAGAATGCCGACGGTTCCTCTTCGTACTTGGCGGTTTCATAGGGATAGTATTCCTCGGGCGGCACTCCGAAGAGGGTGAGCGCGGCCATGGTGGAGCGGAGGTAGGCGCCGGTGTCCCCGCTCCAGTGCAGAAGATTGCGGGTCACCTTGTAGAGAAAGAGGCGTGAGGCGTCCAGGTGGCGTCCGAAGGCGCGCCGCTCGAAATATTCCACCAGGCCCACCCCCGCATGGGCGGTGCAGGAACCGATGTCCTGCTGGTCTTCGACCGGCGAGCACCAGGACCGCAGATCCACCCCGGAGGCGAGGGCGGCGGGGGCCGAGGCGACGCCCACCCGGGAAAGCATCGACTTCACCGAGGGTTCGTGCTGGGCCTTCAGGCGGGAGGGGACGCGCTCGGTGTCCAGGTCCAGATCCCGGACGTCGGGAAGATCACGCAGCCAGCCGAGAGACGGAGCAGAGCAAGCCATGGCGGGAATCGGGATACCTTTTCCCTTGCTAGCCAGGGGCTGGCCCCATGGCTCCGCCTCACCGCCGCCAGAGTCCCAGCCACTCCTCCTGCCGCCTTTTCTCCACCGAGCCTCGCGCCGGCTCCCACAGCTGACCCTCCAGCCCGGCACCGTGGAAAAGCTCCGCCACCTCGGCCGGGTCGGCGCCCCAGGGGGGACCGCCCCCGCGGCCGTGACACCAGAACAGACCCAGGAACCATCCCCCCGGCCGCAGCAGACGGGCGACGGTGGCGGCGTAGGCCGGACGCTGGGCGGGATCGATCGCGCAGAAGCAGGTGTGCTCCACCACACCGTCGAGTCCTGCCGTCTCGAGCCCCCCTGCCGCGAGGGCGCGGCGGTCGAACAGGTCGGCCTGGAGCCAGCGGAGCGTCGGCCGGTCGTCGCCATGGAGCCGGCGCGCCTCCCGCAGCGCCTCGCCGCTGAAGTCGAGCCCCACCACCGTGAAGCCGCGGGCCTCGAGCAGGGCGGCCTCATGGCCCCGGCCGCAGCCCGGCACCAGCACCCGCCCGGGCGGACGGGGGGCACGGCCGTCCTCCATCAGAAACGTCGCCAGCGGCGGCGCCGCCTGACCCAGCTCCCAGCCGTCTCCGCCCTCGCGGTAGCGCTGGTCCCAGCGGGCGGGATCCCCCGCGGGCAGAGAACCGGCCATCAGGGGCGGTCCCGCGGGAGCGAGCGGGGCCGCGCCCCGCAGGAAAGCTTCATGGAAAAGGGTTGAGAGATGCGAAGGAAGACGACGATGCCATGGCCGATGTCAGGGAACCCACACGGTGGAACTAGCTTGGCGCCTCTCCGGCCGCCTCTCCCCATGCCCCTGCTCCAGGCCCCCACCCTCGGCATCGACCGTTTCGCCAACGACCGCGACCGGGAGATGCGGCCCCACGCCTCGGCGGAAGACAAGGACATCGTCATCCGCGCCGTCTACCGCCAGGTGCTCGGCCATCAGTACGTGATGGAGAGCGAACGTCTTGGGGCGGTGGAGTCCCTCTTCCGCCACGGCGACCTGAGCGTGCGCGAATTCGTGCGCTGCGTGGCCAAGAGCGATCTCTACCGCTCGCGCTTCTTCGAGAACTGCAACCCCTACCGGTTCATCGAGCTCAACCACAAGCACCTGCTGGGCCGCGCCCCCCAGAACAAGGCGGAGATGCTCCGGCACTTCACGATCCTCCAGGAACAGGGGGTGGATGCCGAGATCGATTCCTACATCGACAGCGAGGAGTACCAGGAGCGCTTCGGCCAGGACGGCGTGCCCTACCTGCACGGCTGGGACTACACCCCGGGCCACGAGGGGCGCCAGTTCTCCTGGCTGATGCAGCTGGCCCGCGGCGCCGCCGCCTCCGCCCGGGGCGACGGCACCGGCACCCGCTGGTTCCGGCTGGGCAAAGCCCTCCACCGGGATGAGGCGATTCCGGTCGCCGGAGGCGTGGGCCGGGTGCTGATCGTCTCGACGGAGGGACCGTTCCGGGCCCAGATCAGCACCGCCACCGACCTCGGCGGGGAAATCGAGGGCGACCGCGCCCCGCGCCCGGTCTCGGCGGAGCACCGGCACCAGCCCCTCGGCGGAGGAGCGGGAACCGCCAGCACCCGCTCCGGCGACGGGCGGCTGGCCACCCTCAGTGTCACCGGCGTGGCCCGCAACGGCGTCACCCGCAGCGGCGCCCTCACCGTGCGCGTCCCCCTGCGCCGGCTCAACGAGGAACTGCGCCGCTGGCAGCGTCTGGGTGGCAGGGTGGTGAGGGTGGAGGTGGCCGGCCCGGAACCGACCCCCACCATCGACGCTCACCACCGCAGCTGATCCCGCATGGGCAGCCCCATCGACGAAGCGACCTTTCTGCAGCGCGCCCGCGCGCGCTTCGGCGATCACTACGACTACGGCGGCATCGTCTACAAGAGCTACAAGACGCCGATCCGCATCCGCTGCCGGCAGCATCCGGTGAAGGTGATCACCATCACCCCGGAGAAGCACCTCACCACCACGGGGGGCTGCAAGTTCTGCCTGCGGGAGTCACGCCGGCGCAATCCGCCGACACGGACCACCAGCCTGGAGGGAGCGTCCATCAGCCGGGTGGTGCGGCTGTCCCGGCAGGTCCGCGCCGCCACCGCCGCCGTGCCCTCGGGCGGCTGAGTGGTAGGACGAAGCCAGCGAACCAGGCGGCAGCGATGACACGGACCCAGGACTACGCCTACCGGGGCTACACGGTCGCCGTGCGGGTGCTGCTGGAGGGCTGGGGGGTGCATGTGGTGGGACTGCAGGGCTGCCACAGCGAGGGACATCCCTCCGCGGAGGCCGCCCTCGAGGCCGCGAAGGCGTGCATCGATTCCCGCCTGGCGGAGAAGGGGTAGACCGGGCCTCACGGGTTCAACTCGCGAACCACCAGGGGGTGGACTCCCCCTCCTCGTACACCCACCCGCTGAGGTCCGGCTCCCGGCCTTCGCAGATCGTGCCGAGGGAGGCCATACCCAGCTCCGGCTCCTGCGGGAGGACGACGGCCCCGGCAGCGCACCAGGCATGCATCACCTGGCGCGGAATCCTTCGCAGTTCCCGGGGCTGGATCAGGGTGCGGAGCGGGGCGATCCAGAGCGGGGCGGCATAACCAGGGGGCAAAACCAGCACCACCGCATGTGGATGGTGATTGGTGAATCCGAGGGCCAGGATCCGGGTGCTTCCATCTCTGCAGAAGTGGGTCACGCCGCCATCCGGCTCGTCCCGGACTCCGAAGCACCACCAGTACAGCCAGCCGGCAAGGTTCGGCATGAGAATGTGATGGATCTCGGCGGGCTTCACGATCCAGGCATGGGATTCACTCCGGCGCACGGCGGAGGGAACCCGGGGGTCATCGAAGCCGGCGATGGTCATGGAGCGCCCGGCGGCATCCAGCGGGTGGACGCGATCAGGTCCGCCTCGTCGAGTCCTGCGGCCCGGCGGCACTCGGCGCGCTGCGTCTCCACGAGGGACCGGTGCAGCGGCTCCCCCATGGCCTCGGCGAGGGGCCGGCAGGCGGCGAAGGCCTCACTGGCCGCCTCGAGGGAGGTGGGCAGCCGCTCCGGCGGATGGGGCAGCAGCGCGGGATCGCCCGTCACCGGGGCCGGCAGGGCACCTGGATCCCGGATGCCCGCCTCGATCAGGGCCAGCACGGCGCCGCAGAAGAGGTAGGGGTTGGCCGCCAGATCAGCCACCTTGATCTCCAGGTGGGCCGGCTGGCCATCGGCCGCGGCCGGGATCAGCCGCAGGGCGGCCTCCCGGTTCTCCACGCCCCACACCTGGAAGGGGGCCGCCCAGCGGCCCGGCGCGAGGCGGCGGTAGCTCACCGCCAGCGGACAGCTGATCGCCAGCAGGGCCGGCAGGTGGCCGAGCAGGCTGCCGAGCAGACCCTCCCCCGCCTCGCTCAGGCCGGCGGGGCCCCCGCCCCCCTCCAGCAGAGGAAGTCCCCTGCGCAGGAGGCTGAGATGGAGATGGCCGCCGTTGCCCACCCGGTCCGGGTCCGGCAGCGGGCTGAAGGTGGCCCGCCAGCCGAAACGGGCCGTGACCCGCTGGATCAGCAGACGGGCGGCCACCTGCCGGTCGGCGGCGGTCACGGGATCGGCAGGAGCCAGGGAGAGTTCGAACTGAGCCGCCCCGTATTCGGGATGCACCTGGAGCCACGGCAGGCCCGCGGCATCGAGGGCATCGGCGAGGGCGGCCACGTAGTCCAGCCCGTTCACCAGCCGGTCGGCGCCATAGGGACCGCCCGCCACCGCGGGCACCAGCTCCCCCCCGGCGCCCGAAGAAGCCACCACCCATTCGATCTCGAAGCCGGCCCGCACCTCGATGCCGGCGGCGGCCAGGAGGGACTGGCGGCGGCGGCAGAAGGCCCGCTGGTCGAGGGCGTAGGGCGTGCCATCCCGCTGCCGCCGCTCCGCCGGCGCCCAGGCCCAGCCCGTCGCCGCCTCGAGGGGCAGCAGGGCGGCCGGATCGGGCACCAGGCGCAGGTCTCCGTCGGGGACCGCCAGGGGGTGGGCCGGATCCGGCAGCCCGTCCACCCGCCACGCATCCGACACGGGCGAGAAGCCCACCCCCTCACGGACGGCGGCGGCGAGACG
>CAZVPB010000154.1:0-5445 GCA_964628165.1 uncultured Cyanobium sp. | reverse complement strand
GATCTTGGAGTAACTGACCAGACTCAACGCTGCCCGCCCCGTGCCGTGGGCTCACGGTAGGGGGCGCCTCCGCTTCCGTCAGGTTCCGGTTCATCAGCGTTTGCAGCTCCGCCGCCCGCCGGGGAGTCCGCGATGCCGTAGCCGCCGCCGCCGGGGGTCTCGATCTCCAGCACATCGCCGGCCTCCACCGTCACCTCCGCCCCCCCCGGCAGCTGTTCCGATTTCCCCCCGGCCCGCAGCAGGCGGTTGCGGCCGGGCAGGCCGTTGCCGCCGCCGGCCAGGCCGAAGGGGGGCACCCGCCGCGATCCCGAGAGGATCGAGGCCGTCATCGGCTCGAGGAACCGCAGCCGGCGCACCACGCCGTCGCCCCCCGGCCATCGTCCGGCGCCGCCGCTGCCGCGGCGGACCGCGAACCTCTCCAGCCGCACCGGAAACCGCTCCTCGAGGATCTCCGGGTCGGTGAGACGGGAGTTGGTCATGTGGCTCTGCACCGCGCTGGCGCCGGCGAAGCCGTGGCCGTCGAGGTCCACGCCGCCGCCGGTGCCGCCGCTGATCGTCTCGTAGTACTGGCGCCGCTCGTCGCCGAAGCTGAGGTTGTTCATCGTGCCCTGGGCCGCCGCCTCCACCCCCAGGGCCGCGAAGAGGGCATTGGCGAGGGCCTGGGAGGTCTCCACGTTGCCCGCCACCACCGCCGCCGGCGGGTGGGGATGGAGCAGGGAGCCCGGCGGCACCACCAGCTCGATCGGCTCGAAGCAGCCGTCGTTGAGCGGGATCGGCTTTCCCACCAGGCAGCGGAACACGTAGAGCACCACGGCGCGGGTGATCGCCAGGGGGGCGTTGCCGTTGCCGCCGGTCTGGGGGGAGGTGCCGGTGAAATCCAGCCGCACCCGCCGTGCCGGCCGGTCGACCGTCACCGCGACGCGGATCCGCCCGCCGTCATCGAGCTCCACGGTGTGGGCACCGTCCCGCAGCCGCCCGATCACCTGCCGCACCGCCGCGGCGGCATTGGCCTGCACATGGCCCAGGTAGGCCAGCACCTCCGCGGTTCCCTCCCGCTCCATCAGCCGCTGCAGCTCCGCCACGCCGAGGCGGTTGGCGGCGAGCTGGGCCTCCAGGTCGGCCAGCAGCTGGGCGGGGTTGCGCACCGGATGGGCACCGGCCGCCAGGCGCCGGCGCCAGGCCTCGATCTCCAGCCGCCCGTCCCGCAGCAGCGGCACGTTGCGCAGCAGCAGCCCCTCCTCTTCGATGCGGTGGCTGAAGGGGGGCATGGAGCCGGGGGTGATGCCTCCCACGTCGGCGTGGTGGCCGCGGCTGGCCACGTAGAGGAGCGGCTCCTCCCCCCGCCGGGGGGAGTGGCCCGGCGCGAACACCGGCGTGATCACGGTGATGTCGGGCAGGTGGGTGCCGCCGTCGAAGGGGTCGTTGGAGGCCACCGCATCCCCGGGGCCGAGGGGCGGCAGCTCGCCGCGGGCCACCGCCGCCCGCAGGCTGGCCACGCTCGCCCCCATCGAACCGAGGTGCACGGGGATGTGGGGCGCGTTGGCCACGAGGCCGCCGGCGCCGTCGAAGACGGCGCAGGAGAAGTCGAGCCGCTCGCGGATGTTCACCGACTGGCTGGTCTGCTGCAGCCGCACCCCCATCTGCTCGGCGATGGCGCCGAAGCGGTGGTTGTAGAGCTCCAGCCGCACCGGATCGGGGGGGCTGGAGTTCGGTTGCCCGGCCCCTGCCGGCGGGCCGGCATCCCGTTCCGGGAGGTGCTCCAGCAGCAGTTCGCCGCCCGCTCGGCGCTCGGCCCGCCAGCCCGGCTCGAGCACCACCATGCCGGTGGCCTCGGCGATCAGGGCCGGCCCCTCGAGGATCTGCCCGCTCCGCAGCCGCTCCCGCTGCCACAGCGGCACCCGGCGCCAGCCGGTGCCGCCCAGATGGAGGTCCGCGGCATCGGCTTGCCCGGCGTTCCGCTCCGGCTCGGGGCCATCGGCCTGCCCCTCCCCGTCGGAGCGGCGCGGGGGCACCACCAGCTCCACCTGCAGCCGCTCCACCACCGGCACCTCGGCCGGGTCCTCGGGCCGGTAGCCGAACCGCTGCCGGTGGGCTTCGGCGAAGGCTTGCCGCAGGGCGGCGGGGTCGGGGTGCCAGGGGAGCATCAGGCCCCGCTCGCTGCCGGGCCGCCGCAGCTCCAGCCTCCGGATCTCCATCAGCGGGGCGGCGGTCTCCCGGGTGCCCGTCAGCTCGCCGCGGCCCCCGGCCGCCAGCCGTTCCGCCCGCCCCTCCAGCTGCGGCATCAGATCGGCGCTCAGCGGCCGCCGCACGGAGGCCTGCAGCAGCAGGCGCTCCTCCGCGAGCCCCATGCCGTAGGCGGAGAGCACCCCCGCCAGGGGATGGAGCAGCACCCGGTCCAGCCCCAGCAGCGAGGCCAGCCGGCAGGCGTGCTGCCCTCCGGCACCCCCGAAGCACACCAGCAGGGCCCGGCGCACGTCATGGCCCCGCTGGATCGAGATCCGCCGGATCGCCTCGGCCATCCGCTCGATCGCGATGGCGAGCGCTCCCTCGGCCGCCTCCTCCGGGGTCACGCGTCCCCCCGGGGCGCTCGCGCCCATCCGCGCCGCCAGCTCCTCGAAGCGAGCCCGCACCACCTCCGGATCGGGCCGCTGATCCCGTTCGGGACCGAACACCGCCGGGAACCGGTCCCCCTGCAGCCGGCCCAGCAGCAGGTTGGCGTCGGTGATCGTGAGGGGGCCGCCGCGGCGGTAGCAGGCCGGCCCGGGATCCGCCCCGGCCGAGTCGGGACCCACCTGAAGCCGCCGGCCATCGAAATGGATGACGGAGCCGCCGCCGGCGGCCACGGTGTGGATCGGCAGCATCGGCGCCTGCAGCCGCAACCCGGCGATCTCGGTGTCGTCGCTGCGTTCCCAGGCGAGCTCACCGCGGCGGCCGTCGAAATGGAACACGTCGGTGGAGGTGCCGCCCATGTCGAAACCGACGATCGGCACCTCGCCCAGGCCGATCCGCTCCGCCACCCGCACCGCGCCCACCATGCCGCCGGCCGGTCCGGAGAGGATGGTGTCCTTGGCCAGGAGCCGCTCGGGCTCGGCCAGCCCGCCGTTCGACTGCATCACCCGCAGCCGGCAGTCCGGACCGAGGGCCTGCCGCACCGTGTCCAGGTAGCCGAAGAGGATCGGCCGCACCGCCGCCTCCACCACCGTGGTCTGGCCGCGGGGCACCAGGCGGGGGCTGGCGCTGACGCGGTGGGAGAGCACCACCGGATCGAAGCCGAGGCTCTCCAGCCAGGCCCCCAGCGTCCGCTCGTGGGCGGGGTTGCGGACGGCGTGCATCAGGGCCACGGCACAGCTGCGGAAGCCGTCGGCGCGGGCGGCCCGGAGCTCCGCCACCAGGGCGCCGTCGAGGCGCAGCGGCTCCAGTTCGGAGCCGTCGGCACCCAGGCGGCCCGCCACCTCGATCACGCGGCCGTGGAGGGGATCGGGCCGTTCGATGCGCAGGGCGAAGAGATCGGGGCGGTGCTGATCGCCGATCCACAGCTGGTCCGCCAGGCCGCGGTTGATCAGCAGCAGCACCGGCACGCCCTTGTGCTCGAGCAGGGCGTTGGTGGCCACCGTCGTGCCGAGCCGCACCTCCTCGATCGTTCCGGCCGGCGGCGGTGTTCCCGGCGGCAAGCCGAGCAGGGCGGTGATGGCGCGCACCGCCGGATCACCCGGCAGCTCCGGCTGCACCGAGAGGACCTTGCCCACATGGCGGACTCCCTGCGGCGAGACCCCCACCACGTCGGTGAAGGTGCCGCCGCGGTCGATCCAGAACCGCCAGCCGCTCCCCGCCACCGCCGCCGGACTCAGCGGTAGTTCTCGAACTGGAGCGGCACCTCCAGGTCCTCCTCCCGCAGCAGCTGGATCACCTGCTGCAGGTCGTCCTTGCTCTTGCCGGTGACCCGCAGGCTTTCCCCCTGGATCGCCACGGTCACCTTCTTGATGCTGTCGCGCACCTTCTTCGAGAGCTTCTTGGCGAGTTCCTGGGAGAGGCCCCGCCGCAGCTTCACCACCTGCCGCACCCGGTTGCCGCCCACCGGCTCGGGGGCCTGGAAGTCGAAGATCTTGAGGGAGAGGTCACGCTTGGTGGCCTTCTGCCGCAGCACGTCCGCCACCGCGTCGAGGGTCATGTCACTGGCGGTGGTGATCGTGAGGCTGTCCTCCTCGAGGTCGATCTCGCTGGCGGAATCCTTGAGGTCGTAGCGCTGGCCCACCTCCCGGCGCACCTGGTCGACGGCGTTCACCAGCTCCTGGCGGTCGAAGTCGGAGACCACGTCGAACGAGAAGCTGGCGGCCATGGCGGTACGGCGGGGTGGAGGCGTCAGCCTAGAAAAGAGGCTCCGGATCTCCCCGCCGATGAGCATTCCCGTCCTGCCGGCTCCCCTTGCCGTCGTGTCGATCCCGGTGGTGCCGGCCGGAGCAGGCCAGGCGTTCGCCGGCTCCCTGGTGCTTTCCGCCGCGCTGGTGGTGTTCGGCATGATCCCGCTCGGCATGGCCCGCGCCAGGAGCTTCACCCCGGCCGACCTGAAGGCGCCGCGGGAGATGTTCGACCGGCTGCCGGGGTGGGGAAAGCGCGCCACCTGGGCGCACCAGAACAGCTTCGAGGCCTTCGGTCTCCATGCCCCGGCCTGTCTGCTCTGTCTGGTCATGGCCGCCCCGGTGGTGAGCGCCGCCCCCTGGACGGTGGCGGCGGCCTGGCTGCATCCCCTTCTGCGGCTCGGGTATCTGGGGGCCTACCTGGGCAACATCGCGCCCCTGCGCAGTCTCTGCTGGATCGGCGCGCTGCTCTGCAGCGGCGTGCTCTACGGCGAGGGCCTGCGGGCGGTGCTGAGGGCCTGATTCCCCGGCCCCTGGAGACCCTTCAGCGCCGCCAGCAGGGAGGCGGGGCTCTGGGGGTCCACCATCAGCACGCTGCCGCCCGGGGCCCGGGAGAGCTCCTCCCCCATCTGCATCCAGTCGCGGGCGAGCAGCAGGCGCAGACCCTCGGCCGCATCGGGATGGGTCTCGATCACCCGGGCCAGCTCGGCGGCCGCCTCGGCCCGGGCCTTGGCCAGCACCGTCTGCTGGCGCGCCTCGGCGTCGGCCTCGAGCAGCAGGGCCTCCTGCTTCGCCCTGGCGTCGAGCACCAGGGCCTCGGCCCGTCCCCGGGCCGCATTGAGCTGGGCCTCCCTCTCCCCTTCGGAGCGGAGGATGGCCGCCCGCTTCTCCCGCTCGGCGGTCATCTGCTGCTCCATCGCCTGCTGCACCCCCTTGCTGGGCTGGATGTCGCGCATCTCGACACGGGTCACCTTCACCCCCCAGGGATCGGTGGCCTGGTCCAGCTCCCGCAGCAGCGTCTCGTTCACCTCCGCCCGGGTGGTGAAGGTCTGGTCGAGGTCGAGCTTGCCCATCTCGGCGCGGATCTGGG
>CAZVPB010000153.1:0-5548 GCA_964628165.1 uncultured Cyanobium sp. | reverse complement strand
ATCAAGGAAGAAGAGCCGTCCGACCGAATCATGAGCCTGGAGACCCACCGCGCCGAACTGCGCGCCACCGCCGCCGCCGTCGCCACCCCGGGCAAGGGGGTGCTCGCCGCCGACGAATCCACCGGCACGATCGGCAAGCGCTTCAGCGAGATCGGTGTGGAGAACACCGAGGAGCACCGCCGCGCCTACCGCGGCCTGCTCTCCGCCGCCGAAGGGCTGGGGAGTTTCATCAGCGGCGTGATCCTCTACGAGGAAACGCTGTTCCAGGACCACCCCGACGGCACGCCGATCATCGAGAAGTTCCAGCGGCAGGGGATCATTCCCGGCATCAAGGTGGACGAGGGGCTGCAGCCCCTCGCCGGCGGCCTGGCGAAGGAGACCTGGACGGCGGGGCTGAAGGGCCTGCAGGAGCGGGCCGCCCGCTACTACGCCCGCGGCGCCCGCTTCGCGAAGTGGCGGGCGGTGCTGCGCATCAGCGATGCCGGCGCCCCCTCGGAGCTCTGCCTGCGGGAGAACGCCTGGGGCCTGGCCCGCTATGCCCGCACCTGCCAGGAGGAGGGGCTGGTGCCGATCGTGGAGCCGGAGATCCTCATGGACGGCGACCATTCGATCGAGACCACCGCCGCGGTGCAGGAGCGGGTGCTGCGCTGCGTGTACGAGGCCGTGGAGGCGAACGGGGTGGACCTGGAGGGGAGCCTGCTCAAGCCCTCGATGACCACCGCCGGCGCCGGCCACCACGAGCCCCAGACCCCTGAGGAGGTGGCCCGCTTCACCCGCCGCACCCTCGCCCGCAGCGTGCCGGCGGCGGTGCCGGGGATCCTCTTCCTCTCCGGCGGCCTGGGGGAGGAGGAGGCGAGCCTCTACCTCAACGCCATCAACCGGGCCGAAGGGCCCAGGCCCTGGAACCTGGGCTTCTCCTACGGCCGCGCCCTGCAGCACTCCTGCCTGCTGAAGTGGCGGGGCAGCGACGTGGCGGCGGCCCAGGCGGCGCTGCTGGCGCGGGCCCAGGCCAACGCCGAGGCCAGCCGCGGCGCCTACGTGGCCGGCTCCCAGCCCTCCGACGGCAAGCACCTGTTCGTGGCCGACTACGCCTACTAGCCGCTAGGCGGGCACCGGCGGCGCCGCGCCCGATTCCACCAGCAGATCCCGCAGCAGGCCGTGGCGCTGCTCGGGCCGGAGCAGATCCTCGGCGAAGCCGCGCCATTCCTGCCACAGCGCCAGGCTGCGCTCGCCCAGCAGGCGGTGCAGCTCCGGCAGGGTCTTCTTCAGCCTTCCGTCGAGGGCGTCGTCGATGGCCGCCCGCAGCACCCGCAGGTCGTTGAGATCCCCGAGCAGCTGCTGCACCCGCTTGAGCCGCCTCACCCATTCGGCGCAGCGGGGGCCGGTGTGGTCGAGGAGGTTCTCGAGGGTGTACCGGGCCTCCTTGCAGCGCTTGCGCAGGTCGTGCACCAGGTCGGGATCGTCCTGCAGGCCGGCCACGAACCAGGCGGGATGGGCGAACACCGGCGCCAGCACCGGCGCCTGCCACTCCAGCAGCCAGGCCGCCAGCGGCTCGCCGCCCATCTCCGTGGTGCGCGGCGCGTTCTGCCACCGCTGCAGCCGCGAGAGCAGGCGCAGATAGGAACTGCCGCGGAGCGTCTGGGCGAGGTCCTCGCAGGCCAGCTTCCGCTCCCGCCGCAGCTGCTTGAGCACCGGCCGCAGCCGCTGCCCCTCCTGCTCCGGCAGCTCAGGCAGGAGGCCGCCCTCCAGCAGCTCCCGCAGCACGTCGAGGTCGCGGGCGACACCGAGGCGCCGGCCCACCCGGCCGATGCGCCGGTCGGACACGCCGGCGGGCAGCACGAGGGCCGGACCGAACTGACGCAGGATCGCCCGCAGCCGCCGCATCGAGACCCGCATCTGGTGCAGGGGTTCCGGATCGCGGTCCTCCAGCACCGGCGCGTGCAGGCTCACCAGCCGGGCGGTGATCTGGCGCAGCAGGGCGGCGGCGTGCTCGCCGTTGGTGAGGGCGGCGGAACCTTCTGCGGGGGCCATGTCCTCGCTGAGGCCAGGTCTCAACGCTACGCCGGCCTGGGGCCGCGGCGGCCGTTCCGCAGCTCAGCGGTCGGCGGTCCAGTCCTGGAACCAGCCCCGCCGCCACAGCCAGATCAGCTGGACCATGCCCACGATCCCCATCACCGCCAGGGCGCCGGGATATCCCCCCCGCCAGCGCAGCTCGGGCATGTGCTCGAAGTTCATGCCGTAGATGCCGGCGATGAAGGTGAGCGGCGCGAAGATGCTGGTGAGGATGGTGAGGGTCTTCATCACCTGGTTCATGCGGTTGCTCACCGTGGCGGCATAGGCCTGGGTGATGGCGTCGCACTGGGAGCGCAGCACCTCGCAGTTCTCGAAGAGCAGCTCCACGATCTCCCCCATCTCCTCGAAGCCGCCGCGCGCCTCCGGGCCGAGCAGGGGCAGCCGCTCCCGCAGCAGCACCCGGATCTGCTGCCGCAGCGGCCAGATCTGGGTGCGGATCGTGCGCAGGTTGGCGCGGTACTGCACGGTGCTGGAGAGGATCCGCGGCGAGGGGCGCCGCAGCACCCGCTCCTCCAGTTCCTCGAGGCGCTGGGCGGTGCGCTCGAGGATCGGGAACAGGTCGTCGAGGATGTCATCGACGAGGAAGTGGAGGATGTCGTCGAGGTCGCGGTCCTCCAGCCGCGCCTCGCGGGAGAGCAGCCACTCGGTGAGGTCCGCGAAGGCCGTTCCGGCGCCGGCCTCCTCCACCGTGATCAGCAGCCCCGGCAGCAGCAGCAGCGCCACCTGGTCGCTCACCAGATGGGCAGGATCCTCAGCCAGGGCGGGCCGTTGCAGCACCACCAGCACCACATCCTCGAGGCAGTCCACCTGAGGCCGCTGGGGCGCCTCCACCAGCGGCGGCGCCAGCACCTTCGGCACCCCGAGGACGGCGAGCATGGCGCCGATGCGGCCCGGATCCGCCAGGCCCCGCACCCGCAGCCAGATCGGCACCCCCGGCCGGCGCTGCTCCAGCAGGGGACCGGGCCCGTCCACCGCCATCAGGAAGGGACCCTCCGGCAGGAACACCATGGCCTCCATGACCGTGGGGCCGCGGCCGCCGTGGACGTAGAGGTGGGTGGGAAGGCCGGCCGGGCGCTGGTCGACCGGATGGCTGCTCAGAGCACCAGGGGTGAGTCGCAGCATGGCGGCTCCGGCACGACCCAGCGATTCAACAGCAGGCCGCCGCCCAGGATCGTGCCCTGCAGCAGCAGGCACAGCCCCACCTGCGGCAGCCAGGTTCGCAGGTTCCGTTCCATGGCCACGGTGCGGGAAGGGCCGCCATTCCATGCGGAGCGGAGCCGCCGGAGATGTCGTGCGGGCGACAGCCGGCCAGACTTCACCCCCCCTTAACCCACGTTCCGCTCCCAGCTCAGACAAGATGCAGGTCACCCGTGCGTGGTGATCGCAGATTCCCTTCCGCCCCCGGCCTTGAGCGACATCCCGCCTGCATCCTCCTCCGCCCCGGGCCCCGGTGAACGCCAGGTGCGCTCCCCGATGGAGTCCTACGGCGGATACCGCGGACCGGACTGGTCGCCCCAGCGGCTGATGTTCCACCAGAACCTCGAGTCCTTCGCCGACCGGGTGGGGCTGATCGTGGGTCTGCAGGCCAACGGCAAGCTCACCCAGGAGCAGGCCTACGGCGAGATCCGCAAGATGTGGAAGCAGCTCAAGCAGAGCAAGGATCATCTGCTCGAGGGCTGACCCTGCCCTTCCCCGCCCCGCCGCCACCCCTGCTCCCCTGCCCACCCGCCGCCGGCTGGGAGGTGGTGAGCGCCACGGTGCTGCCACGCCGCGATGGCGAGGGGCGGCAGGCCGGTGGCTTCTCCGCCGCCGTCTACCTGGGCGAGGAAGACCAGCTGTGGCTGCTCAGCGACGCGCCGCGGGGCCGCCTGAGCGGCTGGAGCGGGCTGGCCGCCGCCGCTTCGGGCCCCTCCGCCGGTGGCGCGGTGGCGCTGACGCCGATCGGAAGCCTGGAGCTCCAGGGCGGTCCGGCGGCGGTGCTGCCGGCGGAGATCGACGGCGAGGGGCTGGTGATCGACGGCGAGCGGATCTGGGTGGCGAGCGAGGGGCGCCGCACGCCGGACCGCGCCGCCGCCCTCTACCGCTTCGGCCGGGCGGACGGCCGGCTGCGGGCGACGCTGCCCCTGCCGCCGGACTGGCAGGCGGCGCCGGGGCGGGGTCTGGCTTCCAACCGCGGCCCTGAATCGCTGACGCTGCTGAGCCGGGACGGGGCCCCCTGGCTGCTGGGCGCCGCCGAATCGCCGCTGCTGCAGGATCCGCCGGGGCGGGTGCGGCTGCTGGCCTGGCCCCTCGACGACGGGGGCAGGCCGGTCGATCACCCGCTGCCGCTCCGGCCGCTGGGGCTGCCGACGCGGGGGGACTGGGGCCTCACCGAGCTGATGGCGGTGCCCCGGGGCAGCGGCGAGCCGGCCGGCCTGCTGGGCCTGCAGCGGCGGTTCGAGGCGCCCGACCGCTGGGGAGCGCGGCTCGTGTTCTCCCCCGCGCCCGGTGCCGAGCGGCCCGACGAGCCGCCCCTGGCGCCGCTGTTCAGCTGGAATCTGCTGGGGCTCGGCGTGCCCGCCGACAACTGGGAGGGGATGACGGCGGGGCCGCCCCTGTCGGATGGGCGACCGACGCTGGTGCTGGTGAGCGACGACAACTTCAGCCCGCTTCAGAACAATCACCTCGTCCGCCTCGCGCCTCGGCGCGGCCCCGGCTGCACCACCCCCCCATGAACCGCCGCGAGCTGCTCGCCCTGCTCGGCATCACCGCCACCGCCGCCGTGACCGCCGCGCCGGGGTTGTCCCGGCCCCGTGGCGGCGCGTCGAGCCGGCCGCGGGCGCTGCCCTTCGACCCGGTGCGGCCGCCCCTGCCCCTGCCCGGCGACGGCCTCGATGCCGCCGGCCAGCGGCGTGCCTACGGGGAGGTGAGCCTGGCGGACCGGCTGCGGGTGCCCGGGGGCTACCGCGCCGAGGTGCTGGCGGCGTGGGGCGACCCGCTGGGGGAGGGAACCTTCGGCTTCAACAACGACCACATCGCCTGCACGCCCCTCTCCGATGGCGGGGCGCTGCTGACGGTGAACTTCGAGTACATCAGCGCCCGGGTGTGGGACGAGGGCTTCGAGGAGGCCCGTGGCGAACCGCTGCCCCTGGCGGAGCTGCGCGAACGGCTGGCGGAGCGGGGCGGCCGGGTGGAGGTGGGCGGCCTGGCGGCCGGCGATCCGCTGGCGGCGCTGGTGCGCCGGGTGGCGGCGGCGGCCCTGAACGATCTCGGCATCGGCGTGATGGAGATCGCCCGGCGCCCCGACGGTGGCTGGGAGCGCCGGCCGGGACGCCATGACCGCCGCATCGGCGGGCTGGAGGGGCTGGAGGAGCCCGCGCGGCGGCTGCGGGTGAGCGGCCCGGCCGCCGTGGTGTTCCAGCAGGCGCGGCGCCTCGGCCACGACGATGGCCTCGGGGCGGCGGTGGTGGGCACCTTCGCCAACTGCGCCGGCGGC